>NZ_LWEZ01000224.1:0-17400 GCF_001634945.1 Alcanivorax sp. HI0044 | reverse complement strand
CAGCTTTACCTTCCTGATGCGCGCTGCCGGAATCCCTGCCCGGGTGGTGGTGGGCTATCAGGGAGGCGAACAGAACAGTCTGGGTTCCCACTTGCTGGTGCGTCAATACGACGCCCATGCCTGGAGTGAGGTGTGGCTTGAGGGACAGGGCTGGGTGCGGGTGGACCCCACCGGTGCCGTGGCGCCAGAACGCGTGGAGCGAGGTTTACGAGCCGCGCTTGAAGAGCGTGATTCCGGGGGTGAGCTAAGCGGTATTCAATTTGATGGCTTTGCCGACAGCGGCCTGCTGGGCGTCATGCGTGAGTGGGCCGATTATGTGGATTTCCGCTGGCAGACCTGGGTGCTGGGCTACGACAGCCAGCTGCAGTTGTCCGTGCTGAGCAAGCTACTGGGGCAAGTGACACCGCTGCGTGTGGCGATTACGTTGATGGTGTCTGTGGCCTTGCTGTTGGGGCTGTATGGCCTGTACCTGTTCTGGCGCAACCCAGCCCATAGTCAGTCGCCCTTGGAGAAGGAGTTCTGGCGGTTACATCAGCGTGCTCAGGCCTGCGGGCTGGCGTTGGCCCCCGGGGTAACGCCTTCGCAACTGGCCAGCGCCATAGCAGAGCGCTGGCCACGGGCGGCCAGCCCGGCCCAGGATTGGGCCCGTTACTACCAGCGTGCACTGTACGATCCACGGCAAAAAAACCGTAAACAGCAAATGCGCCATTTACGTGGCCTGCGAAATCGCTTATACAAATTATTGGACTAGTGTGCTATCCGGGAGGCGGGTACGCTGGTATGCGTTGCAATGATTGCTTGGGTTGTTATGGAGAACGACGAATGCGTGCCGCAAATTATAAGAAAGCGCTCGAACTGACAGAGCATACCCCTTGGGCCCAGCAGTTCTGGGATGACCTGGTGCCCCTCAAGAACAAGGTTGTTAACCACCCGGTATTCGCGGAAATGGCCAGCGGGCAACTGAGCCTGCCGCGTTTCCGTTGTGCGTTATTGAATTTCTACCCGCTGGTGGAAAACTTCCCCAAGTATATGGGGCTGAACCTGGCGAAAACCCGGCCTGGCCGCTTCCCGGGCCATGAGCAGGCCAAGAACTGGTTGATCGGCAACATCAAGATTGAGCAGCGCCACGCCTATTGGTACCAGGACTGGGCCATGGGCTTCGGCCTGACACTGGAAGACCTTGAGTTCGTTGAGCCTCCTGCGGCGATGGATGCGGTCAACAATTTTCTCTGGACCATGGGGCGCCAGGGCAGCCTGGAAGAAGGTATTGCTGCCACCAATCTGGCCATTGAGTGGGCCACGGGCGAGTGGAGCCAGAGTGTGGTCAAGGGCATGAAGGCGTATCAGGAAGACGGGGTCGCCACGATTAACCGTCATTCCATGGCCTGGCTGAGAGCTCATGCCTCCTATGACGACGATCACCCCCATGAGGCCATGGAGTTGGTGAAGTTGCTCTGTGTAGAGCAGGAAAGCCGTGACCGCGCCTTCAAGGCGGCCCAGCGTGGGCTGGAGTATTACATTCAGGCGCTGGATTATTGCTATCAAACGCCGGAAGCTTGAAGCCGGGTGCCTGACGCTTGCGCCTGACCTTTACCGTTAGGCGCCCTGCGTCAGGCCTCGGGCGTTGCTACATATACACTTTCAGCTTGTCGCGAATCACTTTCTGGATTGCCTTGATCTCCATGGCAGACCGGTCCACCAGCTTGGATGGTTGAATGCGATGCAGGTGCAGGCAGGGAAAATCCTTGCGGAAGGCGCGCAGGTCGCCTTTGGTGATAACCGGCAGAAAGGGGACTTCCTTCGTTTCTTTTTTCATCAACGCCCACAGGCCCACTTTCAGCGGTACCGGCTTGATGACGCGCTTGCCGTACTTCAGCAGGCGCAAGGTCAGAAATAATCCTTCCTTACCGAAAAGATCGCCGGGGACGATATACATGCCGCTGGCATGCACACTGTGGTCCCCAATGCTGTTGAACGTATCGTGGTACGCGTAGGGGTTGGGTAAAATGATCATTGAACGATCATCATCATCGGGCAATGAGATGTCGTAGTTGGTATAGAGCTGCTGTACTGGTGCACTGTAAACGCACAGCGTTTCCTGGAACTGTTTGATAAAATTGACCGCCCGCTTGTGGTTGTCAAACTGGTCCAGTTTCCAGATTAGATGCTCAGGGATCCCCAAATCATTCAGCATAAATCACTATCTGACGTAGTTATTAATTATTAGCTATATGAGCAGAATATAGCATAGGTTTTGCACGTCACGAGCATTACTGCGTGATGAAAAGTGCCAGCGTGACGGTGGTCACGGCGAAACGGCGACGGACGTAACGAATGGCAACAGTTTTTCCAGTCGATCAGGCGATTAACCCGCTTTTACAGGCGTTAAAGGCGCACGGGCGTGCCATTCTCGAGGCGCCGCCGGGGGCCGGGAAGTCTACCCGTGTACCCCTGGCGCTGCTGGACAGTCAGTGGGGCCAGCGCGGGAAAATCCTGATGCTGGAACCGCGCCGCGTGGCGGCCCGCTCGGTGGCCACTTTTATGGCCTCGCAACGGGGAGAAGCCGTGGGGCAGTCGGTGGGCTACCGCACCCGTACTGATACCCGGGTGAGTGCCCGGACGCGCCTGGAAGTGGTGACCGAAGGGGTACTGACCCGCATGTTGCTCAACGATCCCGAGCTCCCCGGTGTCAGCCTGGTGATTTTTGATGAATTCCATGAACGCTCTCTGAACGCCGATCTTGGCCTGGCCCTGATTCTGGAGGCGAGTGAGGTTTTTCGTCCCGATCTCGGCCTGCTGGTGATGTCCGCCACGTTGGACTGCGGCCCGCTGGAAACCCTTCTGCAGGCGCCGCTGGTGCGTAGCGAAGGGCAGAGCTACCCCGTGTCCGTTGCCTATGCGCCGGTGCCCGCCCGCCAGGACTGGCGCAACCATTGCGCGGAACAGGTGATGGGACTGATCGGCGACGCCGGGGTGATACTGGTCTTCCTGCCCGGGCAGAGCGATATGCGCCGTGTTGCCAGTCAGCTGGATCAGCGGGGCTGTAGGGTAGCGGTGGCCACGCTTCATGGTGGTTTGTCTCTGGACAAACAGCAGAGGGTGCTCGAATTGGCAGCCAATGAGCCGCAGCTGATCGTGTTGGCGACCAATGTGGCAGAAACCAGCCTGACCATCGACGGGGTAACCCACGTGGTCGATAGTGGTTTCGCCCGCGAGCCGGTCTATGATCCTGCCCGGCATCGTACCCGCTTGGTCACCCGTCGTATCAGCGATGCCAATGCCCGGCAACGCAGTGGCCGGGCCGGGCGCCTGGGGCCAGGCCATAGCCTGCGCTTGTGGGGCGAAGCGGATGTGTTGGCGCGTTATCAATTGCCGGAAATTCAGCGTGTGGGGCTCGACCGGCTAGTGCTGGATCTGGCTCGCTGGGGTTGCCGTGATCCACAACAGATGCCATGGCTTGATGTGCCACCGCAGGCCGCCTGGGACAGTGCGGTGGAGCGCCTGCAGCGCGGTGGTGCGCTGGATCAAAGCGGGTCGCTGACGCCCCGGGGCGACGCCATTGCCCGTCTCCCTGTGGATCCATCTCTTGCCCTTCTGTTGATTGCTGCCAAAGAGATCGGGCTAGCCGAGCCGGCGGCCCGGCTTGTTGCGGTGCTCTCCGAGCGGGATATCCTTGCCGGCGAGGGCGTGGATTTACGGCGGCGCCTGGAGGCGCTGGAGAATCATCCGCAACGCTTCGCTACGGTGCTTGCCGAGGCGAAGCGTCTTAACGCCGGGAACGACCAGACACCGCAAGGCTGGCGCGATGGCATGGGTGGCTTGTTGGCGTCAGTGTTTGCGTTGCAGATAAGCCGGCGGCGCAGCGGTAGCCAGGGGCGTTACCAAATGGCCGATGGCCCGGGCCTGTTCCTGCATGACAACGATAGCCTGCAGGGAGCGGAATGGTTGCTGGTCATGGACACAGATGGGCAACCCAAAGACGCGCGCATTCGCCTCGCCTGGCCTTTGACTG
This sequence comes from Alcanivorax sp. HI0044, assembly GCF_001634945.1. Lineage (NCBI taxonomy): Bacteria > Pseudomonadati > Pseudomonadota > Gammaproteobacteria > Oceanospirillales > Alcanivoracaceae > Alcanivorax > Alcanivorax sp. HI0044. The sequence continues at coordinate 13,388 of NZ_LWEZ01000224.1, read as the reverse complement.
ATCAAGAGATTGACTCTGTTCTGGAGCAGCATGGTCGTTGGCGGGAACACATTGGTTGGGACTCAGAAAAACAGCGGGTCACCGGGCGCCGTGAACGGGTGCTGGGGAATTTGGTCCTGCAAAGCCAGCCACTGGCGTCACTGAGCAATGAACAGCAGGTAGCCGGCCTGTTGGCTGGCATCCGCAGCCTGGGGCTTGCGGTGCTTCCCTGGGAGGAGTGTTGGCGTCAGTGGCAAGCGCGTATTCTGCGCTTGTCTGCGATGCAGCCAGAGGCGGGTTGGCCGGATGTGAGTGATGCGGGGCTTCTGTCCGGGCTGGAGCAGTGGCTGGGGCCTTACCTTGCCGGGATGCGCAGCGTGGCGGATCTGAAAAAATTGCCTCTGGGGGCGGCGCTGTCTGGCCTGTTATCGATAGATCAGCAGCGCCAACTGGAGCAATGGATGCCGGAAACGGTGACCATTCCCACCGGCCGTACCGTGCATCTGGATTACACCGGTGAGCATGTGGTGTTGGCGGCCAAGTTGCAGGAACTGTTCGGTTTGCAGAGGTTGCCGATGCTAGCGGCTGGTGCGCTTGCGATCACGGTTCACCTGCTCGCTCCGGCGGGGCGCCCGGCAGCGATTACCGATAACCTGGCGCGGTTCTGGGCAGAGAACTATGCGGCCGTGCGCAAGGATTTACGTGGCCGTTATCCAAAGCATCCATGGCCTGAAGATCCTCTGCAGGCACAGGCTACCGGGCTGACCAAGCGCCGGTTAGGGCAGTAGTGGTTCCGGTTTGCCGTGGGGGGGGCGGCTTGCGGCTACGCCTGATTCGACACCCGCTCGATAAACAGACACAAAAAAGCCCGGCTTCGCAGCCGGGCTTTTTTGGTTCCGTGAAACGGTCAGTCAGTCGTTATACAGACTGGGCAACCGGGATCTTCACGGTGTCTGCCACTTCCTGGTATTCGGCCATTTGGTCGAAGTTCAGGTAGCGGTAGATCTCGGAGGACATGGAGTCGATGGTGTTCGCATACTCCATGTACTCTTCCTTGCTCGGCAGCTTGCCGAGGATGGACGCCACAGACGCCAGCTCAGCCGATGCCAGGTACACATCCGCACCCTGACCCAGACGGTTCGGGAAGTTACGGGTGGAGGTGGATACTGCAGTGGACTTCGGTGCGATGCGAGCCTGGTTCCCCATGCACAGGGAGCAGCCCGGCATCTCGGTGCGTGCACCGGCGCTGCCGAAGATGTTGTAGTAGCCTTCTTCGGTGAGCTGGTGCTGATCCATCTTGGTCGGCGGAGCGATCCACAGACGGGTCGGCATGGTGCCGCTTTCCACTTTCTGCAGCAGTTTGCCGGCTGCGCGGAAGTGACCGATGTTGGTCATGCAGGAACCGATGAAGACTTCGTCGATCTTGGCGCCAGCCACGTCGGACAGGGTCTTGGCATCGTCCGGGTCGTTCGGGCAGCACAGTACCGGCTCGTTGATCTGGTCCATGTCGATTTCGATGACGGTGTGGTACTCGGCATCGGCGTCGGCACGCATCAGGCTCGGGTTGGCCAGCCACTCTTCCATGCCCTGAATACGACGCTCAATGGTACGGGCGTCGCCGTAGCCGTTGGAGATCATCCACTTGAGCATGGTGATGTTGGACTTCAGGTACTCGGTCACGCTGTCTTCGGACAGGGTGATGGTACAGCCCGCAGCGGAACGCTCGGCGGACGCGTCAGACAGCTCGAATGCCTGCTCAACGGTCAGGTCATCCAGGCCTTCAATTTCCAGTACGCGACCGGAGAAGACGTTGACCTTGCCGGCTTTGGCAACGGTCAGGTGGCCGTCTTTGATGGCCTGCATGGGGATGGCGTGTACCAGGTCACGCAGGGTGATGCCCGGCTGGCGCTTGCCCTTGAAGCGAACCAGTACGGATTCCGGCATGTCCAGCGGCATCACACCGGTGGCAGCGGCAAACGCAACCAGACCAGAGCCGGCGGGGAAGGAAATGCCCATGGGGAAACGGGTGTGGGAGTCACCACCGGTACCCACGGTATCCGGCAGCAGCATACGGTTCAGCCAGGAGTGGATGATGCCGTCGCCCGGACGCAGGGAAACACCGCCACGGTTCATGATGAAGTCGGGCAGGGTGTGCTGGGTTTCCACGTCAACCGGCTTGGGGTAAGCGGCGGTGTGACAGAAAGACTGCATCACCAGGTCCGCCTGGAAGCCCAGGCAAGCCAGATCTTTCAGCTCGTCACGGGTCATCGGGCCAGTGGTGTCCTGGGAACCTACGGTGGTCATCTTCGGCTCGCAGTACATGCCGGGGCGAACACCTTCCATGCCGCAGGCCTTGCCGACCATTTTCTGGGCCAGGGTGTAGCCCTTGTTGGAATCACCCGGCTGCTCCGGCTTGCGGAACAGTTCGGACGGCGCCAGACCCAAGGCTTCGCGAGCCTTGGTGGTCAGGCCGCGACCGATGATCAGGTTGATACGGCCGCCGGCGCGCACTTCGTCCAGCAGCACCTGGGAACGCAGGTCGAATTCGGCAATCACTTCGCCGTTCTTTTCTACCTTGCCAGCGAATGGGTAAACGTCGATCTGGTCACCGGTTTCCATTTTGGAAACATCGCACTCGAAGGGCAGGGCGCCGGAATCTTCCATGGTGTTGAAGAAGATGGGGGCGATCTTGCCGCCGATGCACACGCCACCGGCGCGCTTGTTGGGCACATACGGGATGTCTTCACCGAAGTGCCACAGCACGGAGTTGGTGGCGGACTTACGGGAAGAACCGGTACCCACAACATCGCCCACGTAGGCAACAGGCAAGCCTTTTTTCTTCAGTTCGTCCATCTGGCTCAGCGGGCCGATTTCGCCGTCTTTTTCCGGAGTAATACCTTCACGGGCGTTTTTCAGCATGGCGTTGCCGTGCAGCGGGATGTCCGGGCGGCTCCAGGCGTCCTGGGCGGGGGACAGATCATCGGTGTTGGTTTCGCCGGTGACCTTGAACACGGTCAGAGACATTTTCTCTGCCAGGTCCGCGCGCTTGGTGAACCACTCACCTTCGGCCCAGGACTCGATCACTTCCTTGGCCTTGGCGTTGCCGGCTTTCATCTTGTCTTCCACGTCGTGGAAGGCATCGAAGACCAGCAGGGTGTGCTTGAGTTCGTCTGCGGCGATTTCGGCCAGTTCGGCATCGTCCAGCGCTTCAACCAGAGTGGCAACGTTGTAGCCACCTTGCATGGTGCCCAGCAGTTGAACGGCACGTTTACGGTCGATCAGGGGAGAGCTGGCTTCGCCTTTAACGATCGCGGTCAGGAACGCGGCTTTAACATAAGCGGCCTGGTCCACACCCGGTGGAACGCGGTTTACGAACAGGTCCTGGATAAATTCTTCTTCGCCAGCCGGCGGGGTCTTCAGCAGTTCTACCAGGTCGGCAACCTGCTGTTCGGTCAGCGGCTTTGGCGGCACACCTTCAGCGGCGCGCTCTTCTACATGTTTGCGATAGGCTTCTAGCACAGCGTTTCCCTCATCGTCGTCTTGGCTGATTTCTTTTGGAAATCAGTCTTTTAGGGTGTTACTGGGGGTTGGAGTTGCGCGCGGAGTATAGCGGAATGGGCATCAATTGTTAAGACAAACCGGGGTTACAACCATTCATGGCGTGAATACTCGTAATCACTGAAACGGTGAGGCACTGAAAACGCAGGGGCGCAGCGCTAGTAGGGCGTGTCGACCCCGGCTGGTGGGCGGCGGAAACGCTTGTAGCTCCACAGGTACTGGCTGGGGGATTCGTCGATAAGATGCTCGATGGAGCGGTTCATGGCCGTCAGAGCCTTATCCAGGTCCTCATCTGCCACGCAGGGGTCAGCCGGCCGAACCCGAATTTCGTAGCCCTGGGTGCCGGGCAGGCGACGCGCCCAGGCCATGAAGGTGACGGCGCCTGTCTGGCGGATCAGTTTGCATGCCAGTGTCCCGGTATAGGTCGGCTGGCCATAAAAAGGGGCGTGGCGCCCGCTGCGGCGATCGGGAACCTGATCGGGCAGGATGGCGGTTAGGGCTCCTTTCTTCATGGCCCGTACCAGGCCAGCAACGCCGCGGGCGGTGGTGGGGTACATGGTGGAGCCAAAATGTTCCCGGCCGCTGAGCACCAGATCATCCACTTCCGGCAGTCCGGAGGGGGCAAACATGGCGTGCAGTCCAAATTCGGTGGCCAGCCAGAAATTGAGCACCTCCCAGCATCCCAGGTGGGGAGCCAAAATCATGATGGGTTTGCCATCCACCACGGCCTGGCGGAGCGGGGCATCACCGTCAACGGCGGCCACACGCTTCAGTCCCTGGTCGGGGTGCCGCCAGAACAGGGCAATTTCAAAGGTGTTCTTGATGCTTTCCACCAGTGATTCGCGAGCCAACTTGCGCCGCTCAGGTTCAGACCGGTCCGGGTAACACAGTGACAGATTCACTTCTGATACCCGGCGAGCATCGGTGGGGAAGGCGGCGATCAACCTGCCAAGGAGGGTGGCAGCCCAGCGATTGAGTGCGAATGGCAGGCAGGCAATCAGTCGCAGTGCGGTAACGGCGGTAATGCCTTTGATGCGTTGTGTTTTCGGATTGGTTCGTCGTCCCATGGCGGGAGAGTATAAGGGGCTCAGCGCCAGGGCGCAGCATTCTTTCTCCTTCTTCTTTGAGTATCCATATGAGCAAGGGGCGTGATGTTTTGTAAGGTTTTGTGCGATTGACCTGACGCTCACAAGCCGGGGCACAGCATCGACCCGTCAGTACACATCTCCGGGAGAAATGTATGAAGTCCAGGGCAGCACAGAACAGTCCGCCAGAAGGTGGCAGCGACGCCGCTCCATCACCTTGCCAATCACAACATCGCAGTTTGAAAACCTCTACTGGCAACTTCTCAGCCACGCTGGCGCTCATGGTAAAGTCAGCCTTGCTTGCAGGGGCAGGGCTGATCCTTGCTGGCTGTGGTGGGGATGACTCAACAGAGTTTATTGACCGACCAGTCCCTGTAGTCATTGAAGAGGACCCGGTGGCTGAAGGGAAAACCGTTTTCCGCTTTGAAACCTTCGGTAACCAGCGTTTCTGGACAGACTACATGCAGCTGCCCCAGGGGATTGCCGGCGCCGGGGTTACCCCTCTGGCTGCGCTGTCGCTGGGATTGAATGTCAATGTCGAAGCGCTCAGTCCGGGCACGGCATCCGCGCTACTGGATGCGCTGGATCAGATCGAAGGGGGGGCGGATCCTGCGGATACAGTGCTGAACAACCCCCAGGTGACTCTGGCGCTCATCAATGAAGGGGCTGTTATCGGGGTGGTTCCCTTTGCGGCCGATGGTACCCGCAAGCCCCTGGGGAGTGATCCTGCCTTCAACCCGGGTGACGGACTGGACCTTGCCCGAGGTGACAAGGTGGGGGTGAGTTGTGCGCTCTGCCACGCCAGAACCGATGATTCGGTGGTGCCGGCAGGGTTTGCCGGTCCGGGTTCCGTCGGGGTGCAAGTCGATGGTGTGGTCGCCGAAGGCATTGATGTGGGTAACATTTTTGCGGCGTCCGCCAATCCGGTTGCTTACCTGCCCTTGTTACAGCTTCAGTTCGATTCATTGATGGGAGCGACGATTGGCAACGGCGACTTCGCAGGGATACCGTCTGGCGGCGATGTGGCGGCAACCAATCAGGCTGTCCGGGACTATCTGACAGGCGTGAACGAAGACACAGGCATTCGTTACTACCCGCTGACGTCCTTTGATGCGACACCGGACGGCATCGGCAATGCGACCTACGTGCCGCCCTTTTTCCGCACCGACTTGTCAGCGCCGTGGGGGCACAGTGGGTCTTTTGCCCGTCTGAATGACTTCAACAATCTGGTGTACACGGTGGCCCTTGATCCGACCAGTCTGCTCACCGAAGAAGGGCAGGCGTTTCTTAACGTACTGGCGGGGCCTGTTGGGGATGAAATCGCGGAACGCTATCAGCAAGTGCTGGAAGACTCTGGCGTGCTCTCCGAGGGGATGGCGTTGGAAGATCAGATCCCCCTGGTCAGCAGCGACACGACGGATATCACCGCGGGTGACCCGGCAGGGCCTGTAGGCCTGCGGGTCTCTGATGAGAAGCTGAATGCGCTCAAGTCCTATACCGACCAGTTGCAGGCCCCGGCGGCGCCCGAGGGTCTGGATCCCGCAAAAGTGGCAATGGGGGAGGCGATCTTCCGCAATCCACGTCCACAGGGGGCAAACTGCGCGGCTTGCCATACCCCGAACCCGGATGATCCGGTTGCCAATATCATTGTGTCGATCTCGACGCTCTATCGGGACTACGATGATGACATCCTGCCTATTATTGACCGGCCGGATCCGCTCAGCGATGTACAGACCACGCTGGCAGGCCCCACCCCGGATTATGACAACCCCCTGATTGTCCTGGATGCCAGTGTGAGGCAGCAGGAAAGAGGCTTTGCCAAGCCGCTTTTGCTGGGGCTGGCAGGTAAGGACAAGTTCCTGCATAACGGTTCTGTCACGGGAGAAAGCGCTGCCGAGGCGTTGAACAATCTGTTCAATCCGGCGCGTGGAGAGGACGAGATGGGCAATCCGATCAACTCCCCGCACGGTTTCTACTTCCCGCGTTCGGTGGCGGATGAAACGCTGCAAACCGAGGAGGGGCGTGCTGCACTGGTTGAATATCTGCTCAGCCGTACCTCTACTCCGTAACCTTTTACCCTGTAACCTGCTACCTGAAACCCACTGACACTGCGAGGCCCGATACGGGCCTCGCAGCATTCATCAGATCGTCTCTCGTGCGCTATACTCCCGATCCCTGAACGAGAGAGTCTCATGCACGATATCAGTCATATTCATGCATTCCTTCCCTGTCCGACCCCGCCAGCCTGGGTTGACTGGGCCCTTGAGCACCCGGACATTCTGCTGATTGACCATGCCCACTGCGAGAAGAAAGCGGCCAGCACGGCGATTAATCTGATGTTTCGTTATGTGGACCGCCCGGAACTACTGGATACGTTGAGCCAACTGGCCCGCGAGGAGCTGCTGCATTTTGAGCAGGTGGTACAGCTGATGCGTCAGCGTGACGTCACCTACGACCACATGACGCCGGCGCGCTATGCCAAGGGGATGCGTCAGCATATCCGCACCTCTGAGCCGGGGCGCCTGGTGGACACCATGATTGTGGGGGCGCTAATCGAGGCGCGTAGCTGTGAGCGTTTTGCCGCTCTGGCGCCCCATGTGGATGCGGAGTTGGGGCGCTATTACCGCTATTTATTGAAAAGCGAGTCGCGCCACTTTGAGGATTATCTGAAACTGGCCGAGCAATATGCCCAGGGGCCGATTACGGAACGGGTGGATTTTTTCAAGGCGGTAGAGCAGGAATTGATTGAAACACCGGATGATGAGTTCCGGTTTCATTCGGGCACGCCGGGAACAGTTGATAGTGGACAGTTGACAGTTGACAGCTAAAACCCGCGATTTTGCTGTGATCATTTTGAAACGTAAGAGGCCGCGCCCAAAGCATGGACGCGGCCTCTTACGTTTCATCCCACAAAAAACTTTGTCGCGCAGCTGTCAACTGTCCACTATCAACTGTCAACTAATCTCAAAGCTTTCCAGTTTTAGCCCTTTTTCACTGTCTGCGATGATCTGCCATCCCAACTTCCCCCAGTCACCCAGCACCCAGCGCTTGCCGGTGCCATCAGGCAAGTCCACGTCGTGGACGTCCGGGCGGTGGGTATGGCCGTGGATCAGGTGCTGAACACCAGCTTCCTGCATTTCCCGGACCACTTCTTCCGGGGTGACGTCCATGATGTTTTCTGCCTTGTTGGCGTTGTTGCCCTGGCTTTGCATGCGCATGCCCTGGGCGATCATGCGTCGCTCTTCCAGCGGTTTGGCGAGCATGCCTTGCTGCCACTGCGGGTTGCGGGCCATGGTGCGGAACTGTTGATAGGCGGTGTCCAGGGTGCACAGGCTGTCGCCGTGCATCAGGATTACGGCGGTGCCGTAGAGGTCGACTACGGTGCCTTCGTCAAGCAGGGTGCCGCCGCAGGCATTCGCAAAGTCGTTGCCGAGCATGAAATCCCGGTTGCCATGCATGAAGTAAAGCTTGCTGCCACTGTCAGAAAACTGTCGGAAGGCGGCGATGGCATCGAGATTGAACGGGGTGTCATCATCGTCGCCGATCCAGGCTTCGAACAGGTCGCCCAGTACATACAGGGCGTCGGTCTTGCCTTGATGGTGTGCCAGCAGGTTTTTCAATGCCTCCAGATGCTCGGGGCGTGCCGGATCCAGGTGCAGATCAGAGATGAAGAGGGTGTAACTCATGGTTATTGAGCGTCCTTCTCTTCGTTTGCCTGTTTGGCTGCCTTGCTGTCACCTTCCAGGCGGTAGGCCTTGGTGATCAGAATAGGCACTTCCGGGACATCGCGGGCCATCATGCCGTTCAGGCGCTGGCTGGTGGTGCGTTCCCGGGCGATATTGTCGACCACATTCATGCCGTCGGTGACGGCCCCGAAAACGGCATAGCCCCAGCCGCGGCTGTTCTTGCCGGTGAAATCCAGATTGCGGTTATCTACCAGGTTCACAAAAAACTGGGCGGTGGCCGAGTGCGGGTTGCTGGTGCGAGCCATGGCCAGGGTGCCACGCTTGTTTTTTAGGCCGTTGTCGGCCTCGTTCTGGATGGGTTTGCGCGTGGCCTTGCGCTGCCCGCTCTGGTCAAAGCCGCCAGCCTGAATCATGAAACCGCTGATCACGCGGTGAAACTGGGTGCCGTTGTAGAAGCCACTGTCCACGTACTGGAGAAAGTTGGCGACACTTTGCGGGGCTTTGTCTTCGTACAGCTCAATGGTAATGGGGCCGGCTGTGGTGTCCAGGCGGACCACCGGGTTGGCCAGCAACAGACCAGGGAGCAGGGCGAGCAGGGCAGCAGCAAGGCGCATGACGATCAGTCCTCGATCAATTCAGCAGATTCGATCAGTACCGGTTCCACCGGCACATCCTGATGGCCGCCGCTGTTGCCGGTGGCGACGTTGCGGATTTTTTCCACCACGTCCATGCCTTCTGATACAGCACCGAATACCGCATAGCCCCAGCCGTCCTGGCTGCGTTCCTTGTCCAGAAAATGGTTGTCGGCCACGTTGATGAAGAACTGGGCCGAGGCGGAATGCGGATCCGGGGTGCGCGCCATGGCAATGGTGCCGGCCTTGTTGGACAGGCCATTGCCTGCTTCATTCTGGATGGGGGCGCGGGTAGCTTTCTGCTGCATGTCTTCGGTGAAGCCGCCACCCTGGATCATGAAATTGCTGATAACGCGGTGGAAGATGGTGCCGTTAAAGTGGCCTTCCTTGACGTACTGCACGAAATTCTCGGTGGTTCCCGGCGCCTTCTCTGCGTCCAGTTGCAGGGTGATTTTGCCGTAAGTTGTTGTCAGCAACACTTTCATTGATGTTTCTCCGCAGGGTCGGACCCGTCAGTTAACGCCTATTTTGCGTGCAGAGGGGCCCTGAGTCTTTGACTGTTGGGGGGGCTACAGTACACTAGCGCACCTTCATTTTCACCGTACCCATTTACCGTATCTCTATCCGGACTGGCCCAGGCAATGAGCGAAACGAAAGCGCCAAGCAATTTTATCAGACAGATCATCGACCGTGACCTCGCAGAAGGTAAAAATGACGGCCAGGTGGTTACCCGTTTTCCGCCGGAGCCCAACGGTTACCTGCATATCGGCCATGCGAAATCTATCTGTCTCAATTTTGGTATCGCGGAAAGCTATGGCGGTAGCTGCAATCTGCGCTTCGACGATACCAATCCGGAAAAGGAAGAGGACGAGTACATCCAGTCCATCAAGCAGGATGTGCAGTGGCTGGGGTTCCAGTGGAACGGTGAAGAGCGCTTTGCCAGTAACTACTTCGACCAGCTGTATGACCTGGCGGTGGGCCTGATCCAGAAAGGCCTGGCCTATGTTGACAGCCTGAGCCCGACGGAAATCGCTGAATACCGCGGTAATTTCACCACGCCTGGCAAACCGAGCCCTTACCGTGACCGTTCCGTGGATGAAAACCTGGCGCTATTCGAGCAGATGCGTGATAACAAGCTGGACGAAGGCGAGGCGGTACTGCGTGCAAAAATTGACATGCAGAGCCCGAATATCAGCCTGCGTGATCCGATTCTTTACCGAATCCGCAAGAAGACCCATCACCAGACCGGCGACAAGTGGGTGATTTACCCCATGTATGACTTTACGCACCCGCTGTCGGATGCCATTGAAGGCATCACCCACAGCCTGTGCACGCTGGAATTTGAGGATCACCGCCCCTTTTATGACTGGGTGGTGGAAAACACCTCGGTCCCGGCGACCCCTCGCCAGTATGAATTTGCCCGCCTGAACCTGAACTACACGGTGACCAGCAAGCGCAAGCTCAAGCAATTGGTGGATGAAGGGCACGTGGATGGCTGGAATGATCCGCGCATGCCGACGATTTCCGGCTTGCGTCGCCGTGGTTACACGCCGACCTCTATCCGCACCTTCTGCGAATCGGTAGGGGTGAGTCGTGCGGACTCGGTGGTGGACATGGCGATGCTGGAAGCGGCTATCCGCGATGACTTGAACCAGCATGCGCCCCGCGCCATGTGCGTCATGAACCCGCTGAAAGTGGTTATTGAGAACTGGGAAGCGGGCAAAGAGGAGACGCTGGTAGCACCGGTGCATCCCCAGAATGAATCCATGGGGACTCGTCATGTGCCGATGACGCGGGAGGTGTATATCGACCGTGAAGATTTCCGCGAAGAGGCCAACAAGAAATTCAAGCGTCTGGTATTGGGCGACCGGGTGCGGTTGCGTTATGGCTATGTGGTGCGTGCCACCGATGTAGTGCGTGATGATCAGGGCGAAATCGTGGAAGTGCGTTGCAGCTATGATCCGAACACGCTGGGCAAGAACCCGGAAAATGCTGATGATCAGGGCAAGATGCGTGGTGTGATTCATTGGGTGAGTGCGGACAAGGGGCTGCCTTGCGAGGTTCGGCTGTACGATCGTTTGTTCAGTGCTGCCAACCCTGACAAGGGACTGGAAGAGGGGCAGACCTTCCTGTCCCACATCAATCCTGAGTCCCTGACTGTGCTGGATGGTTGCTGGGTAGAGCCAGGGTTGCGTGGTGCGCTGGCGGAAACCCGTTACCAGTTCGAGCGCGAAGGGTATTTCTGTGTGGACCAGGACAGCACTGATGAGCGACTGGTGTTCAACCAGACGGTAGGCCTGCGCGAATCCTGGCCGAAGGAAGCTTGAAGCGCGGTTGACCGTGCTGGAAGGTAAGCGCCGAACCTGGCGCTGTTAAAAAAGGCCGCGCCCGGATACCGGGTGCGGTCTTTTGCGTTTTACGACTGCGCGAGTCGTAATGTGGCCTTCAGGTCAGATCTTCCAGGGCTGCATCCGGGGCATTGTTCTTGACTGACTCAATGCCGTTTTCCATGCCGCTGGTGCTCTTGTACATCTGGCTTTGACCGATGACTTGGTGATTGGCGGCCTTGAGAACGAAATAGTGGCGTTCGTCTTTGGCAACCTTGCGTTCGAAATTGCTGTCATCGGCGCTGTTCTTTCTTACCGAGTCGATACCGTTCTCGCAGGCAGTCTTGGTGGTGTACTGCTCGCTGGCGAGGATGATCTCGCCGTTGCCGGCTTTCAGGCGAAAGATGAACTGCTCATTGCTGGCTTTGTCGATCTCGAATTTCCCTGACATGGTGCTCTCCTTGGTCTGCCACTTTGGCGGTCTGCAACGAGAAAATCACTGCAGCATCAAGGATGCTAACCCAGCCCGACAGCGGTGGGTATTGACGGTTTTATGACAGTGACGGGTGGGCACAGATGATGCAGGAAACCAGGAAGAGTGGGGCGCCTGGAACGCCCCGGTTGACGTTTAGCCGAAGGCTTTCTCGCCGGATTGCAGGGTCTGGAAGATGAGGGTGTTGATGGTCATCGGGCCGACACCGCCAGGAACGGGGGTGTAGGCAGCGACGCGATCAACCAGCGGCGCCAATTCAATATCCCCGCATTTTTGCGGGTGGAAGCCGGCATCGACCACCACTGCGCCATCCTTGATCCAGTCTGCCTTGATAAATTCCGGTTTGCCCACGGCGCCCACAACGATGTCGGCCTGCTTCACCAGGGCCGGCAGGTTCTGGGTGCGGCTGTGGCAGATGGTAACGGTGGCATTGGCTTCGAGCAGCATCATGGCCATGGGCTTGCCCAGAATGGCGCTGCGGCCCACTACGACGGCGTGTTTGCCTTCCAGCTCTACCTGATAGTGTTCCAGTAACCGCATGATGCCCTTGGGGGTGGCGCAGCCGTAGGCGGTTTCGCCCATGCTCATGCGACCAAAGCCAAGACAGGTGACGCCGTCCACGTCCTTTTCCAGGCTGATAGCATCGAAACAGGCGCGCTCGTCGATCTGGGCGGGCACCGGGTGCTGCAGAAGAATGCCGTGTACATCCGGATTGTTGTTCAGTTCGTCAATCTTGGCCAGCAATTGCTCGGTGGTGGTGCTTTCGGCCAGCTCGATGGCGACTGATTCCATGCCGACACGCTGGCAGGCATTGCCTTTCATCTTTACATAGGTGGCGGAGGCCGGGTCGGCACCCACCAGAATGGTGGCAAGGATCGGCGTACGGCCGTGGGCCTTGGCTTTCAGGGTGTCGACGCGCAGGCGCATCTCCTGCTCAAACTGCTGGGCCAGGGTTTTGCCATCAAGAATCTGGGCGGTCATGTGGGCGATCTCTCTGAAATTGACTACAGTAGGGGTGGCTCGGCGCGGTCGCGGTTATTGCAGCCTGCCGGGGGTAGCCGTGAACGGCGCGATTCTCGCATGCGCAGGCACTGTTCGCAAAAAACAGGCGCAAAAGTTGCCTAAAATCTGAACGTTAGAGATTTTTTTGCGTTAAACACCGTTGACGCTCATGGGGGTGCCGAGTATTATGCGCGCCTCGCTTTCGAGCTTAGTCACTGACGCAGCTTTAAGAGACGGGGTGTAGCGCAGCCTGGTAGCGCGCCTGCTTTGGGAGCAGGATGTCGGGGGTTCGAATCCCTCCACCCCGACCAGTTGGCTTGATGGCGGTAACCTGCAAGCGCCTGTAGCTCAACCGGATAGAGCAACGGCCTTCTAAGCCGTCGGTTGCAGGTTCGAGTCCTGCCAGGCGCGCCAGGCAGGACAGGAAGAAAGCAGACAGTTTTATGGTGATTGTAGCTCAGTTGGTAGAGCTCCGGATTGTGATTCCGGCGGTCGTGGGTTCGAGCCCCATCAGTCACCCCATATTAAAAGCCTCCGGGATAGATCCCCGGAGGCTTTTTCGTATGGGCTTCAGGTGCTGCGCTATAGGCAGACTGTAGGCAGCGAAGCTCCCTTTGATTATAATC
>NZ_LWEZ01000223.1:0-706 GCF_001634945.1 Alcanivorax sp. HI0044 | reverse complement strand
GCCATGGTGTCGTTGGCTTTCAGGTCCGGGTAGTTTTCACTCAGCGCAAAGAAGTTGGCCAGTGAGCCGGACAACAGGGATTCCGCCTTGCCAAGTTGCGTCACGGCGCTGGCGTCGTCCGGGTGGGCGGCGGCGGCCTGTTTGGCGCTAACCGCCTGGTTGCGGGCCTCGATGACCTGGGTAAGCGTCTCTTTCTCGTGGCTCATATAGCCTTTGGCAGTTTCCACCAGGTTGGGGATCAGGTCGTGGCGGCGCTGTAGCTGCACATCAATTTGTGCAAAGCCGTTCTTGAAGCGATTCTTCAGGGCGATAAGCCGGTTGTAGACGGCAATGATGTAAATGATGACGGCAATGATAATGCCGAAAAAAATCAGAGTGCCCATGCAGGTAATCCTTCCCCAAACGGTGTTGTTGTAGGCCTATAAACTACTGCAAAAGTACGAATGGGGAAAGGCGGTACGGAGACGTTACTGTAGGAGCACTTCTCGAGGTGCGAACCTGAGCTTGGGCGAAGGAATGGCAAAAATGCCTGCTCCAAAGCGTTATCAGATAAAACTGTCGGCACAGGCCTGGAATTCATCCTCGCTGTCGCTCGGTTCGCACCTCGAGAGGTGCTCCTATAGCGGCCCTGCAAGAATGCCTCAGTATTTAATTCCCCATTTGCGATACAGAAAACCCATGATCCAGGCGGGCCCGATCATCAGGT
>NZ_LWEZ01000222.1:0-1171 GCF_001634945.1 Alcanivorax sp. HI0044 | reverse complement strand
GGGGTCGGCGGTACCGCTGAGAATCTGGATGGACTCGGCGACGGCTTTCAATTGCAGCGCCAGCAGCGGTAACACGCCGATGAGCATGATGATGGTGGTCATGGCGCCAGCCAGGCGGCTGCGATAGCGGAAGGCAAACAAATCCGCCAGGGAGCTTAACTGGTAGGTGGTGGTCAGGCGCAGGATAGGCGCCAGCAGAATTGGCGCCAACAGGAACACGCCGGAGATGCCGAGAAAGTAGGACAGAAAATTATAGCCGTACTGATAGGCGTACCCCACTGAGCCGTACACCGCCCAGGCGCTGGCGTAGACCCCGAGTGAGAATACATATACCGCCGGGTGCCGCACCAACCTTGCGGGTAACCAGCCGCGTTCGGTGATCCAGGCCACCATGAAAAGAAAAAACAGGTAGCCACAGGCAATCAGGATGAGGTCGCTGACACTATAGACCATCGACATCCTTGCTCTTGGCGATCCAGTAGCTCAGCGCGATCAGTCCCAGCCAGATCAGGTAGGGCCGATACCAAGCGCGGCCCCCTTCGCTCCACCAATCAATAATGGCAGGGGACAGCAAGTAGGTGCCGAGAATAAAAATAATAAGCAGGCGATCAGTATACATAGGTGGTTAAGGCCCTCTGGTGCAAGAGCATACGTCAGGTGGGGGAGGCGTGTAAAAGCGGGAACGCAAAGTGGACAGTGGATAGTTGAAAGTTGACAGCGAAAGGCGAAAAGCACGTTTTGTGGGTAGGAGTGGCGCTTGAGCCGCGAACAAAAAGGTTAATCGCGGAAGTGATTGACGAGATGATTTCAGCAATCTTACAAGGAAGATGCCGGTAACGGTTGTTGGCGGCCGGGTGGCCACTGGTGTTCGGGGTAATGGGCTTTCGCCCATGCCAGCATGGTTGTGGGGCTGGCTCCATGCATATCGATGGGGAGCTGCAGGCCCATGTAGCTAAATGCGGCGGCGAGTAGCTGGCTGGCCCGAGCGAGGTCCAGCGCTTCGCTACCACTGGATTTGGACAGCTTGGTATCACGACCATTCATTACCACCGGCAGGTGGGCATAATCCGGCACTGGCCGGCCCAGGCATTCCAGCAGCCAGCGCTGACGCAGAGTGGAATCAAGCAGATCGGCACCGCGCAGTACATGGGTAATGTTGTCATCGGCATCA
>NZ_LWEZ01000221.1:0-774 GCF_001634945.1 Alcanivorax sp. HI0044 | reverse complement strand
AAACTGGAAAAGCATCCCGGTCTGCTGCTCAACTTTTCCCAGCCCATCGCCATGCGCGTGGACGAACTGCTCTCCGGCGTTAAAGCCCAGCTCGCCATCAAACTGTTCGGCCCGGATCTCAACGTGCTGCAGGAAAAAGGCGAAGCCATCACTCAGGCCGTCAAGGAAGTCGACGGCGCCACCGATGTGCAACTGGAACAGATCGCCGGTGAAGCTCAACTGGTGGTCACCCCGGACCGCAACGCCCTCAGCCGTTACGGCCTGAGTGTGGATCAGGTCATGGATCTGGTCAGCAACGGCCTGGGCGGCGGCAGCGCCGGGCAGGTGATCAAGGGCAACGAACGCTACGACATCTATGTGCGCCTGGAGCAAAACGCCCGTAAGGATGCTGAAGCCATCCGCAACCTGCGCCTCAAGGCCGCCGATGGTGCCTGGGTACGGCTTATGGATGTGGCGGATGTGTCGCTGGTCTCCGGCCCGCCGCAGATCAGCCGCGACGACGTGCAGCGCCGCGTGGTTATCCAGGCCAACGTGGCCGGTCGTGACATGGGCTCCGTGGTCGCCGACATCCAGCAGGCCATTGAAAGCGAAGTGGATCTGCCCGCCGGTTACAGCGTGGACATCGGCGGCCAATACGAAAACCAGCAGCGCGCCCAGCAACGGCTGGCCATGGTAGTGCCAGTGGCGGTCGGCCTGATCGCCCTGTTGCTCTACTTCGCCTTCGGCTCCGTGGCCCAGGCCGCTCTCATTCTGGTGAACGTTCCTCTAGCACTC
>NZ_LWEZ01000220.1:0-723 GCF_001634945.1 Alcanivorax sp. HI0044 | reverse complement strand
CACAGCGATTCCCTGGCCGGGCGATGCAGTACCGGTGCCAGAAAAGCCGTGTCAGAGGTGTTCAGTATCCAGGTGTGCAGCTGTTTATAGCGTCGCTGGCGACGGTTGAAGATTGGCTGGCGCTGTTTGATTTCGCGGTTTTCCAGCAGCAGGGCGCCCAGCTCTCCGGCGGTAAGTGTGTAATCGATATGATCCGTCAGTTGGCACATTCGGCGTGCCCTGGAGGATCGCTGGCATGATTGAAAATGACTCTTCACCCGCTGACGGATGTTGATGCTCTTGCCAATGTAGAGGAGCTCCCCCTCAGCCCCGTAGAAGCGATAGACGCCCGGCTGCGAGGGCAGGTCGTTGACCCAGTGAGGCGTTGTCATGGCAGGTGGAGTGATCATGCCGGGGTTTTACCGGTTCATGAGTCAGCCCGGTGTGAAGGGCCCCGGTGGCGTGTTTATTATCGGCGAGGGTAGACTTGTCGCACCGCCTGGCAACGCGCCTGCGGCAGCAATGAAAACATTCACGACAAGCGAGCATTCTTATGGATGAAATGGAGCAGGCCGAAGACGAATTTGCGCAGAAGGCAATGATTGAAGCGGTGGAAAATCAGATTGCGGATGGTCACCCCCGTGAGGCGGGCATGGTAATGATGGCGTTGACCAAAAATGGCCTGGACCATGATGCCGCGCTGGAAAAAATGGCGGATGTGCTTGTTGTCCATGTGGCGGCGAC
>NZ_LWEZ01000219.1:0-744 GCF_001634945.1 Alcanivorax sp. HI0044 | reverse complement strand
TTGAACCTGGCGGCCACCACGCCTCAGTGGCTGCGTGAGATCGGCGCCAGCCCCATGAACCTGGGCCTGGATTTGCGTGGCGGGGTGCACTTCCTGCTACAGGTGGATATGGATTCGGTGGTGAAGAGCCGCATGGAAGCCTGGGAAGGTACCGCCAAGCTGACCCTGCGTGATGCGGGGGTGCGTTATCGCGCGGTGTCTGTGGATGGCACTACCCTGACCGCCACCTTTGCCGACCAGGTGGCTGCGGACGCCGCCCGTGCTCCGCTGCGTCAGGCGCTGGACAAGCTGGCCATGCAGCCGGCCGGTGATAGCCCGAAAATTGTCATGACGCTGAACGAAACGGCCCTGAAGGAAATGCAGGATTACGCCGTGGACCAGAACCGTACCGCGCTGAACAAGCGGGTCAATGAACTGGGTGTGGCGGAAGCCGTCGTGCAGCGCCAGGGTGCAGACCGCATCGTGGTGCAGCTGCCGGGGATTCAGGATGCGGCCACTGCCCGCCGGATTCTGGGCCGCACCGCGACCCTGGAATTCCGCCTGGTAGACAACAGTGTGTCTTCTGCCCGCCTGCGTTCCGGCATGGCGCCTCCCGGCCTGGAATTCTTCCCGTTCAAGGGACAAGAGGGCCGTATCGTCGCGTTGAATAAATCCAGCATCGCCACCGGTGATCAGGTGATCGATGCCAAGATGGGTTTTGATCAGCAAAACGGTCAGCCGGAAGTGAATGTGACACTGGATTCC
>NZ_LWEZ01000218.1:0-1183 GCF_001634945.1 Alcanivorax sp. HI0044 | reverse complement strand
ATCCAGCGATACACCGAGGACCGCCTTCAACTTCGGCAGTAAACGAAATCCGGGCGAATCACGGCCATTTTCCCAAGCGGATATCGTGGATTTGGTCACATGAAGCTCGTCGCCCAACTGCTCCTGGGTCAGACCCAACGCCAACCGTGCCGCCTTCAGGCGCTCGGGGAAGCTCATCACGCCCACTCCATCAATCTGATAGAGCAACGCTACGGCAGTGCCATACCTCTGTCGTACCGGAATACTTGACCCCCAAGGTGCAGCATTGCAATACTTTGCGAGTCTTGAATTACATAACACTCAAACTGAGACACACCTTCCAAACCAACGGACACAGCGCCTGGGGGAGACCGCTCTTCCCAGGCACAGCACTCGACCTGTGCTTGGCTAAAAACCATGGAAGGACAGCCACTACAAGGAATGAACAATGGAAAACAGCACCACGGGGAACGAGATCTGGTTCTACGAACTCAACGGAGAAAGGAAGGGGGGCGTTTCTGAAACCGATCTCATCACCCTGATCAGCAACGGCACACTACGCCACGGATCATCCGTCTGGAAGAAGGGGTTCGCGGACTGGACCAACATCGAAGATACCCAGCTTCGGGAACACCTTGATGATACGACCCCACCGCCGCTAACCGGAGCCAAAGTCAACAACACCGTTGTATGGATTCTGGCGTTTGCCCCACTGATCGGCCTCACCCTGGAATACTTTGTGGCCTACATGGTTCACAGCAGCGAGTACCGTGCCGAGCAAGCCGTTGCCAGCGGCCATTTCATTTACATCACTCTCATACTCAATATCGCCCTGTCTTTCCTGGATGAAAAGAGACTCAAGAAAGCCGGCACTGATACCAGCACATTTGGTGGATGGGTGTGGCTGGTGCCCGTCTATCTCTACCAACGAACCCAAGCCCTGAAGCAGAACCTGGCGTACTTCATCGTCTGGATCGTCTGTTTCCTCTTAATTGTGGTTGGTGCTTAAGCCAATCACCTCATGGAAAGATTTTAAAAGAGAACCATCATGAAAAACCTCAAAGCAGCCCTAGCATGCATTTCCCTGGCCGCCCTATCCGGGTGCTCTTCTGAAATAGACGTCATCCGGGAGGGGCGTCTTGAATTACTCCCTGAATATACGGTTGGCCAGGCGCTGGATAACCGTAAGCTTTGTGAGAGCACA
>NZ_LWEZ01000217.1:0-1319 GCF_001634945.1 Alcanivorax sp. HI0044 | reverse complement strand
ATATCCGAAAGATTTACCTCTCCCAACGAAATCTGAGCATATTGCTTAAGGGCTGGACGATTTACAAATCGGGAATGGCGACTATTCCAGGAATACAAACCAACGTTGTAGTGATCCCCTTTTGGAAATACCCAGCCATACCCTCCAGGAGAAAAACCGAAATCAACTTTTGTTCTAATTTCTTGAGTATTAACTTCGTTCGCATCAACGTCGGCTTCAATAGCTACCCCAAAAGCCCCCTTCGGTCGACCGGAGATCAAACGCCGTATAGTACTCCCCGCACCATCCGCCGCAACCAGGTAGTTGCCCTTAATTCTGAGGCCAGGATAGATTAGCTCAACAGCATCCCTACGAAGCTCAATTCCACTAATTTCTGGTAGTACAAAGTACTGACATTCGGTACTCAATGCTGCTTCGATCCCAAGACTATCGAACTCGGCTCGTTTAGTCATTAATGCGATTGGCTCTTCCGCTTTAATGATAACCGGCTTTTTATCTTTATAGGACAGTCTCAGCTCGTTAACCTTTTCACGAACAACAGTAGTGAAGTCATAATCAAGTAAACGCACGGCTCCAGCGGAAAGTCCACCAGCGCAAGGCTTGCTTCTTGGGAATCGTGTTTTTTCGATCAATGCTACGCGAGCACCACCTGCTGTGAGTGTACGTACAGAAGCCACACCCGCTGGCCCGCCTCCGACAACTATCACGTCTACCTTTACAGATTTTGTCACGATATCAATCCACTCGAATGAATTTCAAAATACTGTTCCCTGAAGTTTCAGGATACGCAGGGTGAGCACATTCCTCATCAACCATCTCCATAAGAAAGCCATGTCTTTTGAAAACAGTGAGGAATTCATCGAACGAGTATTTCTGCTTAACCCAGTGATGGTATTCGATAACAAAGGTTTTAACTTTTCTTAATTTCCCTGACTCTACAAGGCTCGATATCACATTGCTTTCTCCGCCTTCAATATCAACCTTCATAAAGTCTACGCCATTATCCAAACAAGGCAGCTCAGCTGCAGCCATACTCTCTACAATAATACGCCTTCTTGCCAAAGCATTTTCAAAGGTCGAGCAGACGGGAATGTTTTCTAAAGAATCAGGGAAAACAAAAAAATCGGTGGAGCCCGTTGTATCCGTAATGGCCTTTTCCACAAGATCAATTCCGGTCAGACCGAGAAAATTGATATTTTTTCTTGCCACGCTGGCCGACAGAGGATCCGCTTCAAAAGTGACGATGCGACTATCAGGATATATTGTCTTAAAATAAAGAAGCCCAAGACCGATATTGGTACCACAGTCAACAATCAGTG
>NZ_LWEZ01000216.1:0-1323 GCF_001634945.1 Alcanivorax sp. HI0044 | reverse complement strand
GCCACCAGCACAATCAGAAAAACAAACACGACACCCATGCCAACCAGCATGAGTTCGACACCCTGAGCCATCATAGCGTTCATGGAACACTCCTTTTGGTTCCAAAAGCGGATTCAGTCACCGCGTGCGAGAGCGAAAGGCGTCGCCGTTTGGGCGGGCATCATGGTGGCCTTGTGAGCCGGTATTGCTCTCGCGGGGTTAAAGGCAATGTAGACAGATTGTCGACAACCCGCAATGAGGCATGCGAGGAACCGGTTGG
The DNA here is from genome assembly GCF_001634945.1 of Alcanivorax sp. HI0044. Taxonomy (NCBI): domain Bacteria; kingdom Pseudomonadati; phylum Pseudomonadota; class Gammaproteobacteria; order Oceanospirillales; family Alcanivoracaceae; genus Alcanivorax; species Alcanivorax sp. HI0044. Next base: position 1,064 of record NZ_LWEZ01000216.1, on the reverse strand, counting down.
TGGTTTTGATCAATCGACGGCGTGCAGGCCAGATTTATCCAGACCGTAGAGTAAAAAATATCGCAATGGAATGAAGTGCAATACGGCGTCGGGAAGACTTGGGGGTCGTACCTGCTCGGACAGCGTTGAGCCTGCGAGCCTGTTGCATGCGGCATGAAGGGTGAGGCGTGCAGCGGCCGCAGAGCGGCATAAAAAAAGGCCCCCGATTGGGAGCCTTCTTTTATTCGTATGGTACACCGGGAGGGAGTCGAACCCCCGACCTACTGGTTCGTAGCCAGTTGCTCTATCCAGCTGAGCTACCGGTGCAAATCTCGTTGCTGTAACGCCGCGAGAGGCTGCGCATTATTCCGAAAGCCCCGCGGTGAGTCAAGCGTAGATCGGTTAAAAGTTCGGCAATCAGCTTTCTGCGGCAGCCATTTGTTTTTGCATGTAATTTTCCAGGCCGACTTTATCGATCAGACCGAGCTGGGTCTCCAGCCAATCGATATGCTCTTCCTCGGATTCGAGGATATCTTTGAGCAGGTTACGGCTGATGTAATCCTGGATGGATTCGCAATAAGCAATGCCTTCACGCAGGTCTGGCACAGCCATTTGCTCAAGCTTGAGATCGCATTCCAGCATTTCCTTGGTGTTTTCACCAATCATCAGCTTGCCCAGATCCTGCAGGTTGGGAATGCCTTCCAGGAACAGAATGCGCTCGACCAGCATGTCCGCATGCTTCATCTCGTCGATGGATTCGTGATATTCCTTGGCATAGAGTGCCTGCAAGCCCCAATCCTGGTACATCTTGGCGTGGAGGAAGTACTGGTTAATGGCAACCAGCTCATTGCCGAGTGCACGGTTGAGGAACTCAATCGCTTTGGCGTCGCCTTTCATTGGGGGGATCTCCGTCACATGAACTTGGGGTAACCCCTATTGTTCAGCAAGTGTGTGACAGAGACAAGGCAGGAGAGGAAAAAAAGCGCTTCAAATACAAGCGCTTATGCAAATGAGAACGATTGTTTATGCGGTTTGTGGCCAGAAAACAACCGCCTCACCAGCAGTAGAAGAGTTCGAGAATGAGG
>NZ_LWEZ01000215.1:0-1191 GCF_001634945.1 Alcanivorax sp. HI0044 | reverse complement strand
AAGCGAGCCAGAGGGATAAAATCGCCGGCTTCCACGGCAGCACTAACGTCACAAATATCGGCCTCTCTAAGTATTGTTATCGGATTAACCCCAGCCATGAAACGGTAGCGCTCATGGTAGGTAAAACACTCATTTTCAAGACGCTTCCGATACGCATTCAACCACTCAGCCAGAACCCTATCGTTACGCTCAAGACCTAGCTTATCAGCCAAATGGTGGTCACTCGATTCATCATTTTTCCATTCCATTAAATAACGGAATGAAGAATTGTAATCTGCTCCCTTCCTATGCAGGATGGACAGCCATTGGTTAATCAATACTGAATCTTCTTCTCTCGACATCATCAACCCCAAGCGAGAGCGCATTCCACATAGCATCGCTTTTTTACGCTGGTCATAAAAACTCTCCAATATGGCGTTTATTTTTTCTTCGTGCAGCAACAATCGTAATGCCCTGCCCAGCACCTCAAGTCCAAACCTGATAGATTCAGACTGGGAAGAAAATGCATATACGCTGTCAACTGCATCGCAATCTTCTGTCAGTAAAGCCTGGCAAGATTCCAGAAAAGCTCCTGCGCCGGGATCAAGAGTCACACCTAGAGCGGAAATATCATCTGTATTCAGTGTGCCAGCGACAAACCCCCAGACCTGCCACGCTGCAGCAAGATGAGCGGCGCGTTGTACAGAGTGTTTAAAAAACTGCTCCACGCTCATTTCACCACCTTCGCCATAACAACCACCAAGGTGAGCAATCAAAGCCTTCATGGCTGCAGCGTTCCCCCTGGTAGCCAGCCATTCGAAATGGCCAACTCGAGCATGAGATGGAGAAAGGCGAATCACGGTTGCAGACTTCTCCAACTGATCACGAAAAATTTTTCTTTTATGATTACAAATGCTTAGCGGAAGACTGGTTGGTATCCCGATACCATAGAGAGCGTGACTGACAAGATATTCCTTGACCGCACTACGCAACCCCAAATAGCCATCACCCCTAAGAGCATAAGGGGTTCTTCCCCCACCCTTTAAGTACATTTCCATACGACCTAACGGCGTAGCCACTTCCCCCAAGAGCAAAGACCTTGCATCACCAATACGATCGTTGAATACCCCATGGCGATGTCCTGCATACTTTTGTGCCAACGGAGACATACCCGGTAAGAGGATGCTTCCAGAATGCAGGTTTTTCAACGTT
>NZ_LWEZ01000214.1:0-1154 GCF_001634945.1 Alcanivorax sp. HI0044 | reverse complement strand
CGCAGCTCTTTGCCAGGTTTAAAGTGAGGAACGTATTTACCGTGCAGCTCGACGCTGGCACCGGTTTTGGGATTGCGACCCACACGGGGGGCGCGGAAATGGAGGGAAAAACTGCCGAAGCCGCGAATTTCAATGCGACCACCGCCGGCCAGGGAATCGGCCATTTGCTCGATCAAGGTCTTTACTGCCAGCTCCACATCCTTGGGGGACAGCTGCGCTTGCCGGTCGGCAATGCGCTCAATCAGTTCTGACTTGGTTAATGCCATTACAGCTTACTCCCTGGGCTCCCAGCCCAGTGGGGCCGGCGCGATGCCGGCCCCCGGGAGGAGCCGTTTATGACTCGTTGCTGCTTTCCATTTGTTTCTTGATCAAGTCACCAATGGTCTTCGGAGCGTTGGCGTCTTGCTGCTCCTGATGACCTTCGATGGCTTCACGCTCATCAGCTTGATCCTTCGCCTTGATGGACAAGCTGAGAACACGGTTCTTGCGGTCAACGTTGGTGATTTTGGCTTCCACCTCGTCACCGACCTTGAGCACCTCGGTCGCATCGTTAACGCGATCACGGCTGATTTCGCTCGCGCGCAGGGTGGCTTCAACGTTCTCAGCCAGCTCAACAATAGCCGCTTTCGCGTCTACTGCCTTCACAACACCCTTAACGATAGTTCCCTTGTCGTTTGCAGCAACATACTGAGCAAACGGATCATCTGTCAACTGCTTGATACCCAAGGAAATTCTTTCGCGCTCTGCGTCGATAGAAAGTACCACGGTTTCCAGCTCATCGCCCTTGTTGAAGTTACGCACGGCATCTTCGCCCTGCTCTTCCCAGGAAATGTCTGACAGGTGCACCAGACCATCGATGCCGCCTTCCAGGCCGATGAAGATGCCGAAGTCAGTGATGGACTTGATTTTGCCGCTGATGCGCTCGCCTTTCTGGTACTTCTGTTCGAAGGCATCCCACGGGTTGGACTGACACTGCTTGATACCCAGGGAGATACGACGACGATCTTCGTCGATGTCCAGGATCATCACTTCCACTTCGTCGCCGATCTCTACAACCTTGGACGGGTGGATGTTCTTGTTGGTCCAATCCATTTCGGAAACGTGAACCAGGCCTTCCACACCTTCTTCGATTTCGGCAAAGCAGCCGTAATCGG
>NZ_LWEZ01000213.1:0-2395 GCF_001634945.1 Alcanivorax sp. HI0044 | reverse complement strand
GAAAGTTCAAAGTTGAAAGTTCAAGAGCGCGGACAGGCGCATTGCCAGCTGCCCGCGAAACTTTTGACATGACCGCGGGCACAGCCTGTACGCAGCAACAGACTGGACCGCGTTTCAACTTTCAACTTTCAACTTTCAACTGATTTCCCTGGGAGGTATCCCATGTCCATCACCATTCGCACCCTGCAAAAACGCAAACAGGAAGGCGGCAAGTTTTCTGTGCTCACCGCCTACGATGCCTGCTTCTCAAGGCTGATTTCCGAAGCGGGCGTGGAAGCCATTCTGGTCGGCGACTCTCTGGGCAATGTCATCCAGGGCCAGACCAGCACCGTCCCGGTGACCCTGCAACAAATGGTCTACCACACCGAATGCGTGGTCCGCGGCAACCAGGGCAGCCTGGTCATTGCTGATGTTCCCTTTATGGGCGCCGCCACCCTGGAACGTACCCTGGAAGCCGCCACTGCCCTGATGCAGGCCGGCGCCAACATGGTGAAACTGGAAGGCAGCGCCTGGCTGGCCGACGCCATTGAGATCCTGAATCGCAACGGCATTCCTGTCTGCGCCCACCTGGGCCTGACCCCGCAAGCGGTGAACTCGCTGGGCGGTGAGCACAGAAAACTTGCCGCCTTCCTGTTTGCGTTTTTGCAGGGTGCGAATGGTGATGGACATGGGATACCTCCCAGGGAAATCAGTTGAAAGTTGAAAGTTGAAAGTTGAAACGCGGTCCAGTCTGTTGCTGCGTACAGGCTGTGCCCGCGGTCATGTCAAAAGTTTCGCGGGCAGCTGGCAATGCGCCTGTCCGCGCTCTTGAACTTTCAACTTTGAACTTTCAACTCAGTCCACTAGTGGCCGGGGGTTAAAATAGTGGCGACCGGAGCGGATGTCCAGCAACTCGCTGATCAGTTGCTGGTAGTCACGGTCGTGGTTGACCAGATCGATTTCCGCCGCGTTGACGATGAGCAGCGGGGCGCGGTCATAAAAATGGAAGAATTCGGTATAGGCGTTGCTGAGTTTATCCAGATAATCGCTGGCGATGCCTTGTTCGAAATCGTTGCCCCGATGGCCGATGCGCTGGCGTAGTACCTGGGGCGGTGCCTGCAGGTAAATCACCAGATCCGGCCTGGGCGCGTCCACGGTCAGGTGATCGTCCACGTTGCGGTACAGCTCGAATTCATCTTCGTCCAGGGTGACCTGGGCAAACAGCCGGTTCTTGTCGATCAGGAAGTCCGCAATCCGTGGCCCGGCAAACAGGTCCTGCTGCTGGATCTGGCGCAGCTGATCGGCACGCTGAAACAGAAAGAACAGCTCGGTCTGCAGGGCGTAGCGAGCCGGGTCCTGATAGAAACGGGTCAGGAATGGATTGTCGTCGGCCTGTTCCAGTAACAGGTCATAGCCGAAGGTCATGGCCAGGCGCTTGGCAAGGCTGGTTTTGCCGGCGCCGATGGGGCCTTCCACGGCGATGAAGCGGGGCAGGGTGCCGGCGGTGCGGCGCTGTTCAATCCGTTCAGTGAGGGTCTTTTCGTTCAATGAGTGCATCGCGGTCCAGTTCTGCCAGCGGTGAAAGCGTTTGTTCGGCTACCTGACTGAGAAAACTACCCAGTGCAGTGCCGTCGGGCAAGTGGCAGTGCGGGGCGATTTCCAGCAAAGGGTGCAGGACAAAGGCGCGGCGCTGCATCTGTGGGTGAGGTACCTGGAGGTCGGGGCTGTCGATAGGCTGATCGTCGATCAACAAAATATCCAGGTCCAGAGTGCGTTCGCCCCAGTGGCGCAAGCGTTGTCGCCCAGCAGCCAGTTCCAGTGCCTGCAGGCTGTGCAGCAGGGCGTGGGGCGTCAGCGTGCTGTGTACTTCGGCGACCGCGTTGACGTAGTCGGGCTGGTCCTGGGGGCCGATGGGGGCACTGCTGTACAAGCGGGAGTGGTGCTGCAGGGTGATTCCGGGTAGCTGAGCCATGGCCAGCAGCGCGCTGATCAGCCGTTGTGCCGGCTGATCCAGATTACTGCCAAGGCCTATGAACGCCTGCATTAATTATCCGCAGCAGGCTTCGGGCGGCGCCGACGGCGACGGCGTTTGTTGCCGCCGCCCCCCTGGTTGCCCAGCTGACTGATCATGTCCCGGCGGCCGCTTTCATCTTCTTCCTGATAGCGGGTCCACCAGTCGCCAAGCCCGGCCTTGATCTCTCCGCTCTGCTCACGCAGTAGCAGAAAATCGTAGGCGGCACGGAAGCGAGGATGCTCCATCATCGCATCGGCGCGGCGCCCGGCCCGTTTGTCCAGACGCAGCTGCAATTCCCACATCTCACGCATCACGGTGGAGAAGCGACGGGGAATGGCGGTGTGTTTTATTTGCTGGTTGAGGGCGCGGGTGGCGGCTTTGTGCAGTGCCTGGGCCGGCGGC
>NZ_LWEZ01000212.1:0-838 GCF_001634945.1 Alcanivorax sp. HI0044 | reverse complement strand
GAGGTGGGCGTCACCAGTGGAATGAACCCCAGATCTTCACGGACGCCGGGAATTTCCTGCAGCACTTCATCGAACCGGTCCGCTGCGCCCTGCTCCTTGAGCTGACTTTCCATATTGGTGAGCATGCCGCCGGGCACCTGCGCCACCAGGATGCGCGCATCCACACCGCGCAAGCTGCCTTCGAAGGCGGCGTACTTTTTGCGAACCTGACGAAAATAACCGGCAATACGATTCAGTTTTTTGATATCCAGCCCGGTATCCCGGTCCGTGCCTTCCAGCATGGCGACCACGGATTCCGTTGGGCTATGACCATAGGTCATCGACATGGACGAGATGGCGGTGTCCACGTTGTCGATGCCCGCTTCTGCCGCTTTCAGGGCTGTGGCGGTGGACAGCCCCGTGGTCGCGTGCGATTGCATGTGCACGGGAATATTCAGGGAAGCTTTCAGGCGCGTCACCAGCTCGAACGCCACGGCGGGGCGCAGCAGGCCGGCCATGTCCTTAATGGCAACAGAATGGGCGCCCATCTGTTCGATCACTTTGCCCTGCTCCACCCACATGTCCATGGTGTGCACCGGGCTGACCGTGTACGCGATAGTGCCCTGGGCGTGCTTGCCCTGCTTTACCACAGCGGCGATGGCCCGCTCGATATTGCGCATGTCGTTCATGGCATCAAACACACGGAACACATCCACGCCGTTTTCCGCTGCACGTTCCACAAAGGTATCCACCACATCATCCGCATAGTGGCGATAGCCCAACAGGTTCTGCCCACGCAGCAGCATTTGCTGTGGCGTTTTTGGCATGGCCTGCTTCAATTCGCGGATGCGCTGCCAGG
>NZ_LWEZ01000211.1:0-773 GCF_001634945.1 Alcanivorax sp. HI0044 | reverse complement strand
CAGGCCACCTGGCTGTGTTTCCTGCTGCTGTTTTATTTCTGTGGCTATGCGGTCCAGCTGCTGGATCCGCCGCCAGTGCGCACCCTGGCGATTGCCAAAACGACCCTGACTGTCATGCTCTTTGTGTTTGCCGCATTACAAATTCGTCAGGGCCAGAATGCTGATTGATGAACGCCTGGAAGTAGAAACACCGGAAGGCGCCATGCTCAGCCTGTCGCTGGCCGGGCCGGTGCCCCGGGCGCTAGCCTACGCCATCGACCTGGCTATTCGGCTGGTGATTTACGGTGCATTGGCCTCAGTGTTCGCGGCACTGGGCAAAGCCGGCATGGGCCTGCTGCTGATCATGGCGTTCGTGCTGGAGTGGTTTTACCCCACCCTGTTTGAAGCCTTCCGCCACGGGCAAACGCCGGGCAAGAAAGCCATGGGGCTGGTGGTGGTTCATGCCAATGGCAGCCCGCTGAGCTTCAACGGCAGCCTGATTCGCAACCTTCTGCGCACCGCCGATGCGTTCCCGCTGTTCTATCTGCTCGGGTTTGTCTGCACGCTGATCAGCCCTCGTTACCAGCGGCTTGGCGACATGGCCGCCAACACCCTGGTTGTCCATATCGAAGAAACCCCACAGATTCAGGAACAGGCTCAGGGTGACACCCTCGCCCCGGACTGGTCCTTGAGCCGGGATGACCAGCTTGCCCTGCTCGCCTTCCATGAACGCCATGACCGCTTTTCCGAAGCCCGCCAGCAAGAGCTGGCGCAACTGGCGTACCCCGAACTGG
>NZ_LWEZ01000210.1:0-833 GCF_001634945.1 Alcanivorax sp. HI0044 | reverse complement strand
TGAAGACGCCCCGCACATCGCGGTGATCGGCAGCGGCGGCGCCGCCATGGCGGCGGCCCTGAAAGCCGCCGAGCGCGGCGCCCGGATCACCCTGATCGAACGCGGCACCGTCGGCGGTACCTGTGTCAATACAGGCTGTGTGCCTTCGAAGATCATGATTCGCGCGGCCCATATTGCCCACTTGCGTACGGAAAGTCCCTTCGATGCAGGCCTGAGCGCCCAGGCGCCGGTGGTGGATCGGGCCAAGCTGCTCGAGCAGCAGCAGCGACGTGTCGAGGAACTGCGTGACGCCAAGTACGAGGGGATTCTGCGCGACCACCCGGCCATCACGGTCCTGCACGGCGAGGCCCGGTTTATCGATGCCCATAGCCTGATGGTCAAGCTGAACGAGGGCGGCGAGCAGGTCGTCCACTTCGACCGCGCCTTAATCGGTACTGGCGCCCGACCGGCAGTACCGCCGATCCCGGGTCTTGCCGACACCCCCTACCTGACCTCTACCAGTGCGCTGGCCCTGGACACCCTTCCCGAGCGGCTGATTGTGATCGGCGCCTCGGTGGTGGCCCTGGAACTGGCCCAGGCCTTCGCCCGGCTGGGCAGCCGGGTCACGGTGCTGGCCCGCAGCCGCCTGCTCTCCCAGGAAGACCCGGCGGTAGGGGATGCGGTGGAGGCGGCGTTTCGCCGCGAGAGCATCGAGGTCCTCAAGCAGACCCAGGCGAGCCGCGTGGACTACACCGACAATGAATTCATTGTCGACACCAACGCCGGCACCTTGCGGGCGGATCAACTGCTGGTGGCCACCGGACGGACACCCAATACCGAGGCCCTGAACCTGG
>NZ_LWEZ01000209.1:0-1833 GCF_001634945.1 Alcanivorax sp. HI0044 | reverse complement strand
CTTCCCATTGCTGGGAGCCATCCAGGGTGGCAGTGATCGCCGTGGTCACACAGCGGACATAAGCCGTCTGCTGCTGGCTGCTGCTCAGCGGTTTTTCATCTTTCATCTGGGAATAGGCGGTGACACCCATTTCATCCATCTGGTCCGCGGGCAGCAACAGAAACTGCTGGCGACCCAGTGGAGAGGTGGCACAGGCGGCGAGGCTGCCAGCAAGCACGCCAAGGGTGAGAAATTTACGCAACGTCATTGTCTATTTTACTCCCATTCCCGAAGGAAACGTCGGGACACGAACATTAGCCAGCCAGCCCAGCCGGCACTTGAGAGAAAGATAATAAAGCCAAACACCGAGATTCCCCAAGGGGCAGGGGGCACTCGGCCGCTCAACATGATGGCGCCGGCCAGTAATCCACCGGTTACCAGCAGGGTTTGGACCTGTCTGTACTGACCGCGTTCAATCCGTGTGATCAGCCGTTCCAGATGACGAGGATCAATGCCTGCCTCACCGGGAGCGGCCTGGCCCGGTACGGGGGGCGGCGCATAGACCTTGTCGACCACATCGAGCGCTCGCAGGCTCAGGCTCTTTGCCAGGCGAACCGGGGAATAGCGTGTGCGGATCATTCGCTTGAGTAGCGGCTCGGCCTCACTCATCAGGTCGAATTGCGGGTTCAGTAGTCGGCCAAAACCTTCCAGGGTAATGATGGCCTTGATAAACAGCGCAATATCGCTGGGCAATACCAGGTTGTGATTGCGTACCAGCGCGGTGATGTCATTGAGCAGGGCGGTGATATCCAGCTGGGAAATGGACACGCCGTGGTACTGGCTAATCACGTCTTCCACGTCGGACACAAGCTGGTCGAACTTGATGGGTTGCCCGTCGGACCAGCCAGACAGTACACCGGCGCATTGCTCGGCCTCACGCAGCACCACGGCGCGGGTAATCTGCAGAATCTGCTCGCGGCGGCTGTGGCTGAGTTTGCCGACCATGCCGAAATCCAGCATGGCAATGCGGTTTCCCGACATGATGATAAAGTTGCCGGGGTGCGGATCGGCATGGAAAAAGCCGTCCTCCAGAGCCATTTTCCAGGCGGCCAGAGCACCTCGGCGTGCGATTAATTCCCGGTCCAGCCCGGCGTCATCGAGCCGCTCCACGGCTTTTGCCGGAATGCCTTCGATATGCTGCTGCACCTGCACGGTAGGAGATGAAAGGTCCCAATATACTTTGGGAATCTGCAGCCACTTGAACTGTCGCAGGTTCTTACGGATACGGTCTGCGTTGCGCGCTTCAATGGTGAAATCCAGTTCCCGGGTGAGCGACCGCTTGAATTCGCGTACCAGTTCTACAGGCCGGTAGCGCCGCAATTCAACGGAATTGTCGGCGGCCAGTTTGGCCAGCTGGTCGAGTAAACGCAGGTCCGAATCAATTTTGTCACGGATGCCGGGTTTCTGAACTTTCAACACCACTTTCTGACCACGGCGAGTCAGTGCGCTATGCACCTGGCCGATGGAAGCCACACCGATCGGCTCCGGATCTATGCGGGCAAAGAGGCTGTCGACAGGTTTTCCCAGCGAGGCCTCAATGTCAGCCTTGAGCGAATCGAATGGTACCGCCTGGGCCTGGTCCTGCAGCTTCTCGAATTCGGCAATCCAGTCCATGGGGAACATGTCCACGCGGGTTGCCAGCACCTGACCAAGCTTGACGAAGGTGGGGCCCATTTCCTCCATGGCATGGCGCAGGCGTTCAGCAGTGCCCATGCGCAACATATCCGGCTTCATGCTGCTACGAACCAGCTTCCCCGCATGCTCTACCGGGGTGGAAAGCCCCAGTCGCCGAAT
>NZ_LWEZ01000208.1:0-734 GCF_001634945.1 Alcanivorax sp. HI0044 | reverse complement strand
TCAGGTATACTGGTGGTGTCTGACTGTTTGCCGGAAAAAAGACTGCATGCGGCCATCAGTACCCCGGTAAAAAGAATAAGAGAAAAGCGCAAAGTACGGAGAGTCATGCCATGAGCGTAGCAGTGCCGTTGCAACGGCGAGTGAATGCGGCAATTTTTTTTCTGGCTCTGGTGGTCACGACCGGGCTGGTCTCTCGCTGTGAGGCAGACAAGGCGCCGGTGGTGCCGATGATGGAGCTGACGGTAACGGCTTCGGCCTATAACTCACTGCACGGGCAGGGGGCGGGCCGCGACCATGCGCTCGCCGCCTGGGGCGACCGGCTGGTGCCGGGAATGCAGGCCATCGCAGTGTCCCGCGACCTGATCCGGCTGGGGTTGGCCCACAATACTGAAGTCACCGTGGAGGGCTTGCCGGGTGTGTGGGTGGTGAAGGACAAGATGCACCGGCGCTGGAAACGCAAGATTGATATCTATATGGGAGAGAATTTGCAGGCGGCCCGCGAATGGGGTCGTCGCAAGGTCAAAATCCGTTTTCCCCGGCCGCCGGAGAAACCCTGACGCGGACTATTCCCGGCTGAGAAACGTCATGGTCATCTTGGTGGAGCCGCTGGGCAGCACCTTGTCCAGCAGCTTGATGAATTTGAACACCCCGCCGACCGGGTTATGCACCGCGACGTTTTCATTGGCGGCCTGCCAGGCTTTGGCCGCAATGTCGTCGGCGGTCAGATTCACCCC
>NZ_LWEZ01000207.1:0-824 GCF_001634945.1 Alcanivorax sp. HI0044 | reverse complement strand
TGCCCAGCCTGTTACTGGTGTTTGTCTTCAGTCTGCTGTTGCAGTGGGCGGTGGACTGGGTAGGCGGCCGTTATGGCCTGTACCGCTATGTTTGGCACCCGCCGTTGTTTCGGGTGGCCGTATTTTTCTGCTGTTTTGGTGGCCTGGGTTTGCTGGCCATGCAATGAGGTGGAAGGAGGAGAGAAAACCATGAAAACCCAATCCCTGATTCGGGCCTCGGTCACCCTGTTTATGGTGGCGCTGGCCGCCTTGCTGGCCTGGGCCCTGTGGCAGCACTACATGTATTCCCCCTGGACCCGGGATGGCCGGGTGCGGGCGCGTGTGGTGCAGGTGGCGCCGGATGTGTCCGGGCTGGTCAGCGAGGTGGCAGTGGCCGACAACCAGACCGTGCAGCAGGGCGATCTGTTGTTCGTGATCGACCGCAGCCGTTACCAGAATGCCCTGCAGCAGGCGGAGGCGGACCAGCGCGCCGCCGAAGCGGCAGCCCGCGCGGCCGGTGCGGATATTCGTGCTGCCCAGGCCAGCGCCGCCAAGGCGCGGGCCGAGTTTGCCATGCGCCAGGCGGAATCCCGGCGCCGGGATCGTATCGCTGAAGCGGTGTCCCGGGAGGTGCGCGATAACGCCCACAGTAACGCCGATGCGGCCCAGGCCCAGCTACAGGCGGCCCAGGCCAGCCATCAACGGGCCACCGCCAGCCAGCAGCAGTTGCTGGCCCGCTTGCAGCAGGCCAATGCCGCCCTGGCGCTGGCGCAGCTGAACCTGGAGCGCACGGAAGTGCGCGCCCCGGTGGACGGTTACGTCACCAACCTGGCGCTGTATCCGGG
>NZ_LWEZ01000206.1:0-1091 GCF_001634945.1 Alcanivorax sp. HI0044 | reverse complement strand
CATCTGTTCTGTGCCCCATACGTACATGAGCCCGGCGGCGAGCATGGGCAGCGCCAACTCCAGAGGAAGCAACAGGGCAAACCAGCCCAGCAGGGCAGGCATCAAGCCAAACAACAGGGTGGGGTATTGATTACTGTCGGCCATCTTGTCCAGGGCGCGACCCCAGTGAATGGCCCCGAGGAAGGTAATGACGATGGCGGCGTAGGTGGCGAGCGCATGCAGGGCCCAGTTACCCGTCTCGGCAATCCAGGACAGGCCCGCCAAGCCATAAAAGGGAATGAGTCCAGCGTAGGACAGCCCTTTGGCACGACGGATGTTCTTTTCCAGACGTGTGCTCACATTGTTAATCCCGGCCGGTACTTTGTGCCTATTGTCGCTTGTTCAAGGTGAAGGTCAGGACAAGGTGGCGTAGCCATCCCAGGGCTGGGCGGTGAGATGCTTGGGGAGATACAGTGGATGCGCCGGTTCCCCGGAGCTGTTCAGGCGAATGCAGTGCATGGCAGGCAGTTGCGGCGTCACCTGCAAGGCACGGTCATTGAAGCGGCCGTGATTGCCCCAGGCGGCGACCACCAGGTCTGCCTGTCGTGCCAGCCGGCGCAGCCACTGGTCATTCTTCGGGCCCACCGGGTCAGCAGTGGCGAACAGGTCCTGTGGGTAGGTGGCCCGGTAGGCGAACAGATTGGCCACACACAGGCCGGAATAGCCCCAATCACGGGCAAAGCCCATGCAGCGGCGGATGGTGGGATCGTCCTGGCGGTGATCGGCGGTGGAGGGGTTCAGGCCAATCAGCAGCATGAAGTCATCGCCTTCACCCCACTGGCGCCACAGGGCATAGCGGTATTGCCGACAGCGGGAAAAGTTGGCGCGACGTTGCAGGTTATCGATGGTCTTGGTCATGGCTGCGCATTGTAAGTCTCTGGCACAGTAAACGCTAAACTCACAACAGGTTGAGAGTATGGAATTTCAGGATGTAATGGCTCGACGCCATAGTGTGCGGGCATTTACCGACCAGCCGGTGAGCGATGAGATGCTGAACGGGTTGCTGGCCCGGGCCAGCAGGGCGCCAAGCTGGTCCAATACCCAGCCGTACC
>NZ_LWEZ01000205.1:0-721 GCF_001634945.1 Alcanivorax sp. HI0044 | reverse complement strand
GTCTGGCTGTCGCTGAACAGCCTGCTCACCGTGGTGTTCCTGATCGACGGCACTTTGCTGCCGGCAGCCCCGCGTATCGGTTTGCTGGTACCTGTGGTTATCGCGGCCATCCTGTTGGGAGAGTGGTTGCATCACCGGGTGAATGAAGAGCGTTTCCGCCAGGCGGTGTTTATAGTGCTTTGGTGCACCGGGCTGATTCTTGCCTGGCCGGGGTGAGGTTTTAGCTACGAGCTACGAGCCTAGAAGCTAGAGGCTCGTAGCTGTCTCTTGGACGTGGTATTCATGTGATTCCTTGTTCGCAGGTATTCAGGAGCGCTCATGTCCACAGTGGAAATTCGCCCGGTTACTGGTATTGCCGTCGAGCCCTGGCTGGATGCACTGGCGCAATTGCGTATTGCGGTGTTTCGGGATTACCCCTATCTCTACGACGGGGATCTGGATTACGAGCGCCGTTACCTGGACCGCTATGCCCAGTCTGACCGTAGCGTGTTTGTGCTGGCGCTGGAATACAACCGGCTGGTTGGTGCGGCGACGGCGCTACCGCTACGTGAGGCGGATGAAGAGTTCCAGGTGCCGTTCCGGCAATTGGGTGCCGAGCTGGATTCGGTGTTCTATTTCGGAGAGTCGGTGCTGCTCAAGCCCTATCGGGGCGAAGGCGTGGGGCACCGCTTTTTTGATCTGCGCGAGCAATACGCGGCGGATTTCGGGTTTCGGCATACCG
>NZ_LWEZ01000204.1:0-736 GCF_001634945.1 Alcanivorax sp. HI0044 | reverse complement strand
GGATCATGTCGCTGAGTTTCTTGTGGCCGAACAGGCGAGTGTCGAAGTCGGGTTTGCGCTTGCTCAGGTGCTGGCCCACCGTACCCAGGTTGGCCCAGTCGTCCTCATCGGAAATATCATCGATCACGTTGGCGATCAGTTGCAGTGGCGGCGGCTCCTTGCTGACAGGCGCTTCTGTCTGGGCGGGGGTATCGGGCTTGTCTGAGGTGCTCTCGGGGGCATGGTCGGAGCGCAGTACTTCGGTGTAGATAAACTTGTCGCAGGCGGCCACGAAGGGCCCCGGCGTCTTGCGTTCCCCGAAACCATACACGGTCAGGCCTTCTTCCCTTAACCTCGCCGCCAGGCGGGTGAAATCACTGTCACTGGACACCAGACAGAAGCCCGAGAGCTGTTTGGTATAGAGCAGATCCATGGCGTCGATGATCATGCTGCAATCGGTGGCGTTCTTGCCCTGGGTGTAGGCAAATTGCTGGATCGGTTGCACGGAATGTTTCAGCAGCACGCTTTTCCAGCCACCCAGATTGGGTTTGGTCCAGTCGCCGTAGATTCGCTTGACGCTGGCGGTGCCAAATTTGGCGATCTCCTCGAACAGCCCGTCGACGATTTTTGGGGGTGTATTGTCCGCATCGATCAATACGGCCAATGATGTGTTGCTGAGCGGTGGGGAGTCCGTGCCCATGTTGCTGTCCGCCATGATGCATTCCTTTTGCGTTGGATACCGCCAACATAACGGATT
>NZ_LWEZ01000203.1:0-950 GCF_001634945.1 Alcanivorax sp. HI0044 | reverse complement strand
CATTCTCGCCAATGACGGTGTGCTGTACTCGGAATCCGCCCAGAAAGGCGCGCACTTCATCGAGCTGTGCAACCAGCGCAAGATTCCCCTGCTGTTCCTCCAGAACATCACCGGTTTCATGGTCGGCCAGAAATACGAAGCCGAGGGCATTGCCAAGCATGGCGCCAAGATGGTCAACGCGGTGGCCTGTGCCACCGTGCCGAAATTCACCGTGATCACCGGCGGCAGCTTCGGTGCCGGTAACTACGGCATGTGTGGCCGCGCCTATGACCCGCGCTTCATGTTCATGTGGCCCAACGCCCGCATCTCGGTAATGGGCGGCGAACAGGCGGCCAGCGTGCTTACCCAGGTGAAACAGGCCTCGCTGAAGAAAAAGGGCCAGGCATGGAGCGATGAAGAGGCAGGACAATTCCAGGCCGAGATGACCGAACGCTATGAAGAAATGGCACAGCCCTGGTATGCCAGCGCCCGCCTTTGGGATGACGGCGTCATCGACCCCGCCGATACCCGAGATGTGCTTGGCCTGGCCATTTCCGCCAGCCTTAACGCACCGATTGAAGAAACACGCTACGGCGTGTTCCGGATGTGATCAGGACGCTGGACGCAAGATGCCTGACGCACGACGCAAAACAGGAAGCAAGCTATGAGCGTTAACACTTTGATCGAGGGCCCGGTTGCCCGGATTACGCTGGATAACCCGGACAAACGCAACGCGTTCGACGACACCATCATTGCCTCGCTCACCGAGGCCTTTGAAAAAGCCGGAAGCGATGAAGCTGTGCGCGTGGTGGTACTGCAGGCCGCCGGCAAGCACTTTTCTGCCGGTGCAGATCTGAACTGGATGCGCGCCATGGGCAGGCTGGATGCGCAACAGAACCAGCAGGACGCCCTGCGCCTGGCCACGCTGATGCAGGCCATTGATCAATGCACCAAACCGGTCATTGCTCGCG
>NZ_LWEZ01000202.1:0-11970 GCF_001634945.1 Alcanivorax sp. HI0044 | reverse complement strand
GGGTATTCGTGATAAACCCATCAAACGGCAAATAGCGTATTCTTCACTCTAACCCGCGAAGAACCTAAAATAAGCCCCCTCCCCCACTCCACCGGAGCTTCCTCCCATGGCGCGCGTCAAACTCGATTTGCCCGAGCAGTTTCTTTATACCCACACCATCAACGTGCGCATGACCGACCTGAATACCGGTAAACATGTGGGCAATGATCAGATGATTTCGCTGCTTTCCGAAGCTCGCTACCGATTCTTCTGCGATATCGATTACAGCCAGGAGCGCATTGTGGTGACCGACCTGGTAGCCAGTTATCGTGCAGAGAGCTTTGCGCAGGACGATTTGCAATTTGAAGTGGGGCTGATGGATTTTAACAAGTACGGAGCGGACCTGATTTTTCGGGTAACCAAACAACCCAGCGGGCAACTGGTGGTGCTAGCCAAACAGGGCTTCGTGTTTTTTGATCACCACAACCACGGCGTGATGCCCGTGCCCGATGACTTCAAGGCAAAGTTCCCCGGTATTGTCTAAGGCGCTACCGAATACTCCCTGCGGACGGTTACCCGTTTTCCGTATCCGCCGGTAATTCCAGCAACTCGCTGAGAAAGTCCTCCCAGACGGCATAGATCATGAAACGCCCCAATCCTGAAAAGCTGCGAAATCTCACGCCGGGGATCTCGGACGCCAGACCACGGGCACTACCGATAGAGATAATCCGGTCGTCTTCACCGTGCCAGTGAAGCACAGGAATGGAGATATCCCCCAGATCCACTTTCCAGGGAAACTGCAGACGCAGGTATTCATCGATAAGAATTTTTGCGCCCTGGAAATGGCTCCGCCGCATACACTTGATTAAACGGCCCAGTAGATCCGGATTACCCAGCACGTCCTGATCATGCTGACAGAGCGATTTGGCCAGCTTGGCAAAATACTTTTCCGGCGCATGTTGCACGCCGCGCAAGCCGAGCCGGCCCATCAACACAAACAAACGTGGGTCGCGACGAAAAAGCCGGAGGAACATCTTGTGTAAGCGGTCCAGTTTATCCAGCTCAAAATGCTCAATGGGGACGGTGCTGGCAAGAATACCCAACCGCTCAAAAATTTCCGGATGCGTAGCTGCAGCGCAGAGGGCATAGGGACCACCCCCACAATACGCCGCCATCGGCGGCCGCTGAATTTTCAGGTGCTGACAGAGGGCCAGAATATCGTCAGCAAAATCCCGAAATTCAAAGTTCTTCTTGTAGGTAGAAATGCCATATCCGGGGCGCACGATCATGATCATGCGCAAACCTTTTTCCCGGTACCAGCCATCAAAAAACGTATGGTCGGGCACCGCAGCCCCCAGGTTATCCAGCGTCAGTACCGGGCGCCCACTCGGATCGCCATACTCGTACCAACTGAGTACCCGGCCGTCGGGTAACGACAGTGTAAATTCCCGTTCAGCCTGCACATGCGGCAACCGGGCTGCCTGCACCAGGGCATGCCCCATGGCCTGACTGACCAATTGCACCTGGCTACTGGCGTTGAGCTTGCTCATGGTGGACTTGAGCTGGGTGCGGGCCGTGTGCACGCTGATATTGAGCAGCTCGGCACTCTGGTTCAGATTGCCCACTTTACACAGCAAGTGCAGTAGACGGGATTCGGCATGGGTAATATGAAAGACGGACCGGAGCATCTCCGGCGAGGGCGTCACCATGCTCTGCCCGGCCAACACCCAGACAATGGTGCGTACCTGGGAAATGCTGCCTGGCGCATCGGACTTTTCCACCGGCAGGCAGAGTAAGGAAACCGAGTCCTGCTGGGAGTTGAGAAGCTGCGTTTCCCGCCCTGCTTCCAGTGAAATTACCCGCTTCAGGGACTGGCGCAGTTCCCGATCACTGAACTGCAAAGACCCGTCCGGCAGAATCTCCAACGGCCCACTGGACAAGGCCTGTTCCGCTACCGGGTTGCATTCGAGCACACACATTTGCTCATCGAGCATCAGCATGGGCCAGGGCATCTGGTTGTACATGTCGTTGAGGATACGGGTGCGGTCCTCTAGTGCATGCATATACGCACTACTGCGCACGGCGCGATCCAGATGATTGATCAGTACTTCGACTTCGGCAGGCGTTCTTCTGCTATCAATAGCGATACTCACCGATTCCGGTGATGGGCCTGAGGGAACATCTGTCCAGCTGGTAATGGTATCGACCAGATCCACCCAGTCGCCCGGGGAAAGCGCCGTCTCGTAAATCTGACCAATCAGCTCGTCATTATCCGTGTCATTCACCACCACCCCACCTACCCGACCACGCCTCGTCATCACCATAATAGGAAGGGGGTATCAGAGGGGCAAGCGATTCAGTCCACCGTTCGCCTCATTCAATCGCCCACCAAGGCATGACTTACAGCGCCATCCCCGTACACCAGCCATTGGCCCACGCCCACTGGAAGTTGAACCCGCCCAGCTGCCCGGTCACATCCAGCACCTCACCAATGAAATGCAGCCCGGGTACCGTTTTGACTTCAAAGGTTTTTGAGGAAATCGCATCGGTGTCCACCCCGCCCAGGGTCACTTCCGCCGTGCGATAGCCTTCCGTGCCCGAGGGTTTGAACGCCCAGCCTTTCAGCGTCGCAGCAACACTTGCCAGCCGTTCATTGCTGAACTGCTGAAGATTGCCCTGCCAGCCGAATTGATCGGCCAGTGCAGCGGCCAGACGCTGGGAGAAATACTGGCGCAGCCAACGCTCCAGGCCACGATTAGGGTGCTCTCGCCGCTCCTCCACCAACTGCGCAAACGGGTCCGCCACCTGGGGTAACCAATCTACCGTCACTGGCTGTCCCGGCGTCCAGAAGCTGGATACCTGCAACATGGCAGGCCCGGACAGGCCACGGTGGGTAATCAGCATGGGCTCGGCAAAGGATGCACCTGCGGTTTGCGCCACCACATCGGTGCTGATGCCAGACAGGGCGGCCAGCCAGGCCTTGTCATCCGGTTGCAGGGTAAACGGTACCAGCCCGGCACGGGTGGGCAAAACGTCCAGCCCGAACTGTTCCGCCAGTTGGTACCCGAAGCCGGTGGCACCCATGGTGGGGATCGACAGGCCGCCGCAGGCCACGACCAGTTTTGTACACTGAACGCTGCCCCCACTGGTGCTCAACGCAAAGCCTGATGCCGTTTGTCTGACGCGCCGAATATCAGTCTTTAAGCGGATCTCGGCTCCGGCCCACTCACATTCCGTCAGCAGAATGCCAAGAATATCTTTGGAGGAGTCCGCACAGAACAATTGCCCCGGCGCTTTTTCCACGTGTTCGATGCCGTGACGTTCCACCAGCTCCACAAAGTGCCAGGGACTGTAACGCTTGAGAGCCGATTTGCAGAAATGCGGGTTAGCGGAGACAAAATGCTCCGGTGTGGTATTCAGGTTGGTGAAGTTGCAGCGACCACCACCGGACATGAGGATTTTCTTGCCAGCCTTGTTGGCATGGTCCAGCACCAACACCCGATGGCCCTGATACGCTGCCGTGGCCGCACACATCAGCCCGGCTGCGCCAGCACCGATCACGACCACATCTACCTCGGTTGTGCCTGCCCCTGTTTTACCTGACATGAAACCACCAGCCTGAATCCGGCCGGCAAGGATAACGGGGATGCACCGCCGGTGCCATCGGTGTGGCTTGTACGGCAGGCAGGTTTACGGCCCAGGCCGGCGATTACTGAATAACGGAGATTTCGGCGGTGGTGCTGTAATGTTCGCTGCTCGCCTTGATCGCGGCAGCGCCGTTGGCCACCTGAATGTCGTTACGGTGGCGACCGCTGCTCATGACCTGCTCGCCCGGCACCACGCGTGTACCTTGCGGCGCATCATTGTTCACGATAGGAAGTGGCTCCTGCCGGTCACTGCTGCTGATGTCATCTTCTTCAAAATAACAACCGTTGAGCAATGTGGCACCGCAGAGCATGACTGCGAGGTATTTCAGGGTGCTCTTCATGGTGTTCCCCCAATAGCCCGCCTCAAGGCGGAAAACTAACTGCCCGTTTCGGGCTTATCGTGCCTTTATACCCTGCCTGCCCCTGGCAGTACAGCACGTCGCCCGGGTTAACCCGCAAGGGATACCCGGGCACGCAGCGACACCCGGCGCTACTGGCCGAGCTCCTGTTCGGTAAAGGTATCGGCAAACAGGGGGGAGCTGAGGTAACGTTCGCCGGAATCCGGCAGCACCACCACAATGGTCTTGCCGGCAAACTCCGGCTGCTGGCTGAGGCGATCCGCCACACACATGGCCGCCCCACAGGAAATACCGGCCAGAATACCTTCTTCCTGCATCAGCTTGTGGGCCCATTCCATGGCATCTTCGTTGCTGACCTGCTCCGCCCGGTCCACCACTGCCATATCCAGATTCTTCGGCACAAAACCAGCACCAATGCCCTGAATCTTGTGGGGGCCATGGGTGGGCTCTTCCCCTTTCAGGGCAGCAGAGATCATGGTCGAGGAGTCTGGCTCCACCGCCACGGCAGTGATCGCCTTGCCCTTCTCGTTTTTGATGAAACGGGAGACACCGGTAATCGTACCTCCGGTGCCAACGCCACAAACCAGCACGTCAATATCACCACCGGTGGCGTCCCAGATTTCAGGGCCGGTGGTTTTTTCATGGATGTCAGGGTTGGCCGGATTATTGAACTGCTGCAGCATCAAATGGCTGTCCGGGTTTTCCTGTACCAGCTCTTCCGCCCTGGCAATCGCACCGGGCATGCCTTTCGGGCCAGGCGTCAGTACCAGTTTGGCGCCCAGCGCCTTGAGGATCTTGCGGCGCTCCAGGCTCATGGAGTCCGGCATGGTCAGCACCAGATCGTAGCCCCGGGCCGCCGCCACATAGGCCAAAGCAATACCGGTATTACCGCTGGTGGGCTCCACCAGGGTCATACCCGGCTTCAGTTTGCCGCTCTTCTCTGCATCCCAGATCATGGACGCGCCGATCCGGCACTTCACACTGCCGGCCGGGTTACGGGATTCGATCTTGGCGAGAATATTGCCCTGACTGATGCGATTGATCTTCACCAGGGGGGTGTTACCGATGGTTTCGCTATTGTCTTGGTAAATGCCGGTCATAATGCTCTCCTCCATTCTCGGCGCGCGTTGCGCAATGCCTTACTGTGGTTTGTCCTGCTTTTTCAGGCGCCGGTTCCAGCGTTGGCGCGCATACAGGCGCAGGTCGGCCACGTTATCGGTTTCATCCATGATTTCACGGCCCAGGATGCTTTCCAGAATATCTTCCAGGGTGATCAGGCCCACCCAGGTGCCGTGGTCATCATAAACCACCGCCATATGCTGACGTTGGGTCAACATGGCGCTAAACAAGTCTTCAATATTCAGCGTGGTATGCACCATGGATACTTCACGGGCCAACGTCTGCATGGTCTGGTCCGGGCCACTATCCAGTAAATCGGATTTATGGATATACCCTTTCGCTTCACCGCTGGCGCTCATCACCGGGTAACGGGAAAACGGCTGCCCCTTCTCACGGTCCTTGAATTCACTCACGGTCAGGCCTGGCTCGACCACCCGGCAAACCGTGCTCGGGGTCATGATGGCGCCCACACGGATATCGTGCAGGCGCAGGATGTTATGAATCACCCGGTGTTCATCGTCATCCAGGGCGCCCTGGTCCTCACCCATGTCTGCCAGCGCGCGTATTTCGGCCCGCACATCCACATCATGCTCGTTGCCACCAATACGACTGGTAATCAGCTTGGACAGCCAGACAAAAGGCAACAGCGACACCATGATGACCTTGAGCGTGGGCGGCAGCATCGGTGCCAGTGAACGCCAGTATTTCGCGCCAATGGTTTTCGGAATGATCTCGGAGAACACCAGAATCGCCAGCGTCATGATTCCCGACGCGGCCCCCAGCCAGGCTTCCCCGAACACCACTGCCACCTGGGCACCGACGCCGGTGGCGCCGACCGTATGCGCCACGGTGTTAAGAGTCAGAATGGCAGACAGGGGCTTGTCGATATCATCCTTGAACGCGCGCAAGCTCTTATACAGCTTCGGGTTGCTGTCGCGCAGGCCAGCAATAAAACTGGGCGTAATGGATAGCAGTGCCGCTTCCAGCACGGAGCACACAAAGGAAAAACCGATAGAAATGGTGGCGAATATAATCAGCAACGTCACCGATGCATGCTCCTTATGACAGCAAGCAACCGGATAAACCGGCTGTTTGAATTGAGGTTATGACGGCGAATAATGCCGCGCAAAGTCCGCCAGCAACTGGCGAACATTGGCCATCCCATCGTGGATGACCGCTTCGATTTCTGCCATGGTAATTTCATGGGTGGACTTGCCGGCGGCCGGATTGACCACCAGAGACAGCATGGCATAAGGCAATCCCAGCTCCCGGGCCAGCACCGCTTCAGGCATGCCGGTCATGCCGACGATATCGCAGCCATCACGCTCCAGGCGGGCAATTTCAGCGGCCGTTTCCAACCGCGGCCCCTGTGTTGCGCCATAGCAGCCGCCATCATTCCAGCTCAGCTCAGCCGCCGCCAACCGGGCTTTCAGGGCATTGCGCAATGTCACATCAAACGGCCAGCTGAAGTCCACATGCACCAGGGGTTCATCCAGGTCGTCGA
Source organism: Alcanivorax sp. HI0044 (assembly GCF_001634945.1). Taxonomy (NCBI): domain Bacteria; kingdom Pseudomonadati; phylum Pseudomonadota; class Gammaproteobacteria; order Oceanospirillales; family Alcanivoracaceae; genus Alcanivorax; species Alcanivorax sp. HI0044. The sequence goes on along the minus strand of NZ_LWEZ01000202.1, from coordinate 5,362 downwards.
ACAGGGTCATCTCCCGGCCGTAGGTGTAATCAATAATCTGATCCGGCAGCACCAGCGCACCGGTGGGCGCCTGGGCGGTAATACCGCCCACCGCATTGGCCGCCACAATCGCTGTGGCGCCGGCCTCTTTCAGCGCGGCCAAATTGGCACGGTAATTCACCTGATGCGGCAGCAATACGTGCGGATCACCATGGCGAGCGAGAAACAGGACGTTCTGGCCATCCAGCTCCCCTTCCACTACCGGTGCGGAAGGGGAACCAAACCGGGTTTCCACCGTGTGAGTCTTGATGATGCGCAAGTTGTCCATGCGCGTGAGGCCGGTACCACCAATGAAAGCCAGCATCAGAGATCGCTCTCTCTTACCGCATAAATGCCCGGCGCATTACGCCAGAATCCCTTGTAATCCATGCCCATGCCGAACAGGTAATAATCATCCGCTTCCAGCGCGGTGAAGTCGGCTTTCAGGCCCGGCTTTGCCTTGCGGTCGTGTTGCTTGTCCACCAGCACACAGGTTTTCACGGATGCTGCTCCCTGGGCTTTACAGGCTTCAATAATCGACAACAAGGTAGAACCCACGTCCAGGATGTCATCCACAATCACCACATGGCGACCGGCCAGCGTGGCACTGGGTGTCACAATCCATTCCACATCCCCACCACTGGTGGCTCCCAGATAACGGCTGGCGTGGAGGTAATCCATCTCCAGGGGGAAATCCAGACGCTTGACCAGTTCCGCCGCAAAGATCATGCCGCCATTCATGATGGTGACGAACACCGGCACCTTGCCGGAACAGGCTTCAGTCACCTCGAAAGCCAGCTTGGCGATGGCTTCCTGCACCTGATCAGAGGAATGCAGTTCGATGGCATTACGGCGAACCGTCATCAATTCCTGTTGCAATTCATCAGCGCTGGACATGCTGTGCCTCCTCCGGGTTGTTGTCTTCCAGGCCCGTGGCCGGGGCATCATCATTCTGGCTGATCAGGTGCAGTGTACGCGTGGGGAACGCAAACTCGGCACCGTGCTCGTGGACAATATTCATGATTTTCATGAGCACGTCCTGCTTGATCTCATGGTACTGCACCCATTGGGTGGTTTTGGTGAACGTATAGATAAAGAATTCCAGGTGAGAGGCCCCGTAGCTATCGAAGTTCACGATCAGGGTACGGTTTTCCGTTTCCAGATCTTCGTGTTCAACCAGCATGGTGCGTACGTCAGCCACAATCCCCGGCATCTTCTGCCAGTCATCATAGCGGATGCCGATTTTTTCATTGATACGCCGGTTGTACATCCGCGAAGGGTTTTCCAGCACGATGGAGGTAAACATGGCATTGGGAATATACAGCGGGCGCTGATCAAAGGTGCGGATGCGCGTCAGGCGCCAGCCGATATCTTCTACGCTCCCTTCGATGGAGCGATCCGGTGAGCGCACCCAATCTCCGACCCGAAACGGCTTGTCCAAATAAACCATCATGCCGCCGAAGAAGTTGGCCAACAGATCTTTGGCGGCAAACGCCACCGCCATGCCGCCAATACCACCAAAGGCCAACACACCGGATATGCTGTAACCCATCGTCTGCAAAATAATCAACAGAGACGTAATAACGACGGATACCCGTAGCAACTTTGCAATTGCCGCTGCAGTGGACTGATCCATGGGTTTACGCATACGGCCCGGATCAATCAGGTTCTTTTCCGTATAGGAAATAAACCGGCTCAGAAACATGGCAATGATGATAATAAAAGCGATACGGCGTGCCTGAGGCACAAACTCAAACAGGGCGTTTTCCTCTGCGGACACCGCCTGCAGCAGCTCCATGGACACCGACAAGCCGATCACCCAGAACACCAGACGAACCGGGATACGTGCGGCTTCCAGCAAGGCGTCATCCCACAGGGTCTCGGTCTTGCCAATCAACCGTTCGGCCACATCGATACTGCGCATCAGAATAAAGTTGATGGATACCGTGCACAGCACGATGATAAACAGCTGAGTCAGCCAGATATCCATTGGCGTCTCGACTGTTGGCCACTGCAGCAGTTGATTCCAGTCCCAGTTCATTAATGTCTTCCTTTGCTTTTACTGTTCAGTTAGAGCCTGTTTCTTTCGTTAGTTTTCACGCAGGCCTGTTTTACGTAATGCCCTGCTCACGCAGGGCCACAGCCAACTCGGTCGCAACCGCCCTGCGCTCCGCCACCATGGGCAAGCGTGGTCGCGCACGCAGCCCGCCTGCCGGGACCTGGCCCTGGAACCGGTGCGTCCCCAGGAAGTCCAACACCTGCTCTGCCCCTTCGCGGCAATTGCAGGCCAGCACCATGTCACAACCGGCTTCCAAGGCCGCCTGTGCCCGCTGCGGATAACCTCCCACACCGTGAGCACCGGCCATGGACAGGTCATCGGAAAAAATCACCCCTCGGAACCCCAGCCGCTCGCGCAGCTGTGTTTGCAACCAGAAGCGCGAGAATCCCGCTGTCTGTTGCTCCACCGCGCTATAAATCACATGGGCAGGCATAATGCCGTCCAGTTTCGCGGCCAGCGCCATGAAGGGGCGCATGTCGGCAGCCTCCAGCTCGGCCAGCGGGCGCGGGTCCACTGGCAATTCCAGATGGGAATCGGCCACCACATGGCCATGGCCGGGGAAATGCTTGCCCGTGGCGGCCATTCCAGCGGCACTCATGCCATCGATAAAAGCCCCGGCCAGGTCGATCATGGCATCAGCATCACCATGAAAGCTGCGATCACCAATCACCGAGCTGTTGCCGTAATCCAGATCCAACACCGGCGCAAAACTGATATCGATATCCAGCTCGGTCAGCTCCGACGCCATCAACTCGCCCAGCAGCGCCGCTTCACGCACGGCCTCTGCAGGAGACTGGTCATAACGCTGCCCCAGCGCGGCCATGGGCGGCAGGCGAACAAATCCGTCGCGAAAGCGTTGCACTCGCCCACCTTCCTGGTCCACGGCGATCAGCATGTCCGGACGTACAGCCCGAACCTGGCGTACCAGCTCAGCCAGCTGTTCGCGGTTGGCATAATTACGGGTAAACAGAATCAGACCACCGGCACCGGGGTGTGCCAGCATGTCTTTTTCCGTGGCGCTGACCTCAAGCCCTTCCAGGTCGAGCATTAATAACGGGGAGGCGGATGCAGACATGGCAACCTTGTAGGCAGAAGACATTAATCGATGATCGTCACCCGGGTGCCCACCGGCACCTGGTCAAACAAGCGGATCACCGCATCATTTCGCATCCGGATACAGCCATGGGAGGCAGGAGTGCCCATGGGCTCACTGTCCGGTGTGCCGTGAATATAAATAAAGCGCCGGAAACTATCCACGTCGGCACCCAGATTCCGCCCCGGTTCCAGGCCACCAAGCCACAAAATGCGACTCAGCACCCAGTCACGTTCGGGGAAGCGGGCGCCCAGATCGGCGTCGAATACTTCGCCGGAAAACTTCCGCCCCAGTAGTACCGCCCCAGGCGGCAACCCTGCACCAAAGCGGGCCCGAACCACATGGCTACCACGGGGCGTAGCACCACTCCCCATGGCTTCACCGGCACCGTTAGCAGCGGAGGAAATCGCAAAGCGCTCGGTCCGCGTGCCACGCAGCTCCAGCCATTGTTCAGACAAGTTGATAATCAGTTCCATGGGGATAGTTTCAAGTTGAAAGTGCGAAGTTGCAACGCGAACCCTTACCTCATCACCGGGCCAGGCAACCGGCCAGCCTCACGCGTTGCCGCCTTTACTTGCCCATATGCAACGGCTGATCCGGCACTTCCGCCTGAATGCCACCAACCAGAAACGGCAGCAAGCGTTTGGTGATATCCGCCGTGCTGGCGTCCATATTGAAATCGGCTTTGCTGATGCTTTGCAGCGATTGCATGCCCGACAGGGTGAAAATGACCGCCCCGAGGCTGAACTGCACGCGCCAGAACAGTTCCATGGGCGGCACATCCGGTACCGCCTGTTGCAGATGGCGCTGCAAACGGGCAAAGACGGCGCTGTAGTGCTGGTGGAGATATTCGCGCAAGTGGCTCTGTGGCTGACTGTACGCCTGCCCGGAAAGGCGGAAGAAGATGGCAGCTCGCTGGGGGTCCTCGGGATGTGTACCCAGCGCCAGGCGGAACACAATACCCAAGACATTTTCGGGGGTATCGGGAATGCGGGAGGCTTCCATTTCATCAAGCTTGGCGTCCAGAGCCAGACTGAACGGCGTGAGGAAGCGCTCGAATACGGCCTGAATCAAGGCTTCCTTGGAGCCGAAATGGTAATTCACCGCCGCCAGATTCACCCCGGCCTTGCTGGTAATGGCACGCAGACTGGTTTCCGCGAAGCCCTTCTGGGCAAACAATACCTCTGCGGTATCAAGAATCCGGTCTACTGTCCCCGCCTGTGCCATACCCTGCCCTGTGCGTTCAAAACATACGTTTCAAACATACGTTTGGCTGCCAGGAGGGTCAAGAAGGAAAGGCGACCGTTCCCGTCAGGCCTTCGGCGTCCAGCGTCAAGCACGGCTCTAAAAGTAATACACCAATTCCGCCTGGATAAAGTCAGAACGACTGATCGGCCCCAGCCCAGGATTGGTATTCACATTGCGCAGCGCATCCCGGTACAGTTGTGAGGCGCTTTGCGGCTTCCTGGTATCGGTATAAAAACGGGCCTCCAGGCTGGCTTTCAGGCTATTGCCGAAACGACGGCTGGACTCAAGGCTAATCGCTTTTTCCTCGTCCTCGGTGTCATAGATGATGCCGGCGAGTATCTCGGTGGAAGCGACGTCGTTGAAGGTAAACCGGGTTCCCAGCAACACATCACTGGCCAGAGGAGACGCCAGACTGTCATCCCGGTCTTCCCAGATGTACTCCACAATCCAGCCCAGATCCGTGGCCGTATCGAGCAGCCCGACCTGGGTATATTCAAAACCGCCATCCACGGCATTAAAGCGCTCGCCCTGCCCGGATCGGCTGATCGCCTCCAGCTTCCATAACCAGCCGCTGTTCAAGTATTGCAGCTCCAGGCCGGTCTGATCGATGACGTTGTACAGCGGGGTAAATTCCGGGTCGCTACCCGACGGCAATTGCCCGGTAGCAATCAGTGCCTGCAGCTCGGCCAGCGTCAGCGAATCCGGAATCAGTAGCGGGTCCCGGCTGGTACCGGAAAAATGCGACACGGCCAGCTCCAGCCCGTTGTCGAAGTACTGCTGGTAGCGGATGGCAAAATCCACACGCTGGTTTTCTTTCGAGGATTCGTACTGCGCGTTATCGGACACCGGCAAAGGTGTACGCGGACGCCCCTCTTCACCCGCGTAGGTACGCTCACGGAAACCCGGCAGAACGAACACATCAACGATCCCCCAGTCCCGTACCG
>NZ_LWEZ01000201.1:0-553 GCF_001634945.1 Alcanivorax sp. HI0044 | reverse complement strand
CAGTTCGGCGCATTGATCCGCATCCACATAACGGTCTTTCTGCAGGCGGTGCCGGGCGGTACAGGCAATACTCAGGTCCACATCAACCAGCGCCTGCTCCAGGGTGTCCACGATCACGGCCTGCTCCAGCACCTCGTTGCTGTGGTGGGCAACCCATTGTGCTGCGCGCATGTCGCCGGGGTTAACCAGCCGTAACTCTTTGAAACCCATGGTTTTGATGGCGCGTGCAGCGGCGCCGATGTTTTCCCCGCGGGCGGGCTCCACCAGAACAAAAACGATGTCCATCTATTGTCACTTCTTCATGGCAGGGTGAGCAGGTGCCCATTCTATACGAGGGGAGATACCGGGAGGAGGCAAAGCAGGTGGCGGCATCACGGGCAGAACCAGCCTGTCAGAAAATGTCCATTTTTTGTCCGGCTCAGCCCTTGGGTTGGGTATCCGTGTTGTTTATTGTTTGATCAATAAACACAAAAAGTTACACAACGAAAATAACGGGAGGGGACCCCCATGAAGAAGCTTGCACTCACCGGCCTGCTGGCCGCCGCTGTTCTGT
>NZ_LWEZ01000200.1:0-834 GCF_001634945.1 Alcanivorax sp. HI0044 | reverse complement strand
TAGCCCCAGCGGGTAATCGGACGGTAGATGTAGACCATGGCATTACGTGGATCGAGCGTATCCATGGGGGCAAAGGTTTTTCCCTTTGGCGCATCCAGGAACGCCCCGGGGGTGGAAGGAATCCCCATTCCCACTCCAGAACAACCCGAAATAACCCAAAGGCAAGCCGCCAGCAGCACAGCCAATCGCATTATTATTCTCCAGCGTTGCCATATCCGGTGCTCCCGGATCGGCCCTGTTTATTATTGCGTGCAATATAAAAGCATTTTGATGGCCCAACTATGGCCGATTTACCCGCATTGCTCAAGCGCGAGAGGCCCGGCATGCCGGCTCTGGGGCCCGCCACATACGGCGTGGCGGGCAAGCGCTCAATTTACCGGCAACCGACCAGCGCCGCTCTCCCAGAGCCGGGGTTTTCTGTTAGGATTTCGCCATGGCAGTAAATCGAATCCACACCCCCTGTATTGGCGTCTGTTCCACCGTTTTCGGTGACACGGTTTGCCGTGGCTGTCGCCGTTTCAGCCACGAGGTGGTGCACTGGAATGGCTATACCAACGAGGAAAAGACCATCGTCTGGCGGCGCTTGAACCTGCTGCTGTGTCAGGTGGTGGACAACTACTTTGTGGTAGCGGACGCCGACCGCCTGGCCGCCGAGCTCGATTTCCAGAACCTGCGCTATCAGACCCAGCTGTCCCCCCAGGGCTGGGTACCAGAGTTGCTCAAGGCCGCGGGTTCCAAGATGATTCCCTACGACCACTTTGGTCTGCACGCCCTCCCCCCCACCGAAGCCATGACCCCGCGCCAGCTGTACGACCAGATCAGCGCGGAATGCCA
>NZ_LWEZ01000199.1:0-1263 GCF_001634945.1 Alcanivorax sp. HI0044 | reverse complement strand
CCTGCCCCACGCCGGACATGGTGTTACGGCCGGCAAAGGTGTGCAGCACCAGCTGGCGATGGGAGAAATAAACGCCCTTGGGCAAGCCGGTGGTACCCGTGGTATAGAAGGTAGTGGCGCGGGTATTTTCGTCCAGCTCGGGGAAATCGTACTGGGCCGGCGCCTTGGCCAGCAGCTCTTCATATTCACCAGCCAGCGGCAGGCTGTCGCTAGCCTTTACACCATCGTCGTCGAGCAGGATGTAGGTCTTTACCGGCTCGATACGGTCTTTCAGCTCTTCCAGGATCGGCAGGAATTCACTGTTCACCAGAATCGCATCATCTTGCGCATGGTTGATGGTGTAGAGAATCTGCTCCGGGCTCAGGCGCACATTCACGGTATGCAGCACCGCGCCCATCATCGGGATGGCAAAAAACGCTTCCAGGTAACGGTTGGTGTCCCAGTCCATCACCGCCACGGTATCACCGGGCTTCACGCCCTGGGCCGCCAGCGCCCCGGCCAGGCGGTGCACGCGCTCGTTAAGGTCGCGGTAGGTGAACGTGCGGTCGCCATAGGTAATCGTCTGGTCCGGTGCCTTGCGCACACCCGCTTCCAGAATATGGTGGATGACCAGAGACGACTCCACCGCAGAAGCGCTGCGGGGGATGTTCAGGTGACTACTCATAACTTGCTCCGTTACCTTGTTATTCTGCCGTTCACGGGCAGGAAAAAGCAGTACGCTCCTTCCTACCCATTGGTATGTGTGGCGTTCAAGACTGACACAGACCCTCACACGGGTCATCTGCTGCCTGGCCCATTAGGTTACAAAATACTACCCGTTGTAGACACCTTGTCTAGCTCTGCTTTGCAGTGCTCATTTCCTGTCCTTTTGGCTAATAGTGGCACCCCGTTGCACGGTGATAGTGTGAATCCGCTGACGATACGGTCGGCATCCATCATGGATCACCTTCAGGGAGTGAAGCGACCATGTTCCGCTGGATACCTGCGCTGATCCTCAGCGTGCCCGCCCTGTGCGGGGCGGCTCCGCCCTTCGAGCGTCCCTCCCTGGGCCTGAACCCGGACACCCTGCATGACAACAACATGGCGCTTGAGGTGGGGCTTCCTGATGCCACCCTGGGCCAGCGCGGCGACACCGACACCACCACTCTGGCGGTACCCACCCTGATCCGCCTGCGGCTGGTAAACCGCCTGGAGCTGCAGGCCGCCATCACCGGCTACCGGTTTGAACAAACCAAGACCAATAGCTCAGACAACGATCAGGAT
>NZ_LWEZ01000198.1:0-795 GCF_001634945.1 Alcanivorax sp. HI0044 | reverse complement strand
CTTTCTGCTCGCCGGACAGCTTCACCGGCGTCTCGATGACCACCTTGCAAAGCAGGTCACCCGGTGCACCGCCACGAACCGGCGCCACACCCTTGCCACGCAGGCGGAAGACTTTTCCGCTCTGGGTTTCCGCCGGCACTTTCAGCTTCACCTTGCCGTTCAGGGTGGGCACATCCAGCTCACCACCGAGCGAGGCATCGACAAAACTGATCGGCACTTCGCAGAACAGGTTGTCACCATCGCGCTGGAAGATGTCGTGCTCACGCACGGCGACCTGCACATACAAGTCACCGGACGGCGCGCCGTGCATGCCGGCTTCACCTTCACCCGCCAGACGAATGCGGTCGCCGGTATCCACGCCCGCCGGAATTTTCACCGACAGGGTCTTGGTGTTCTGCACCCGGCCCTGGCCACCGCAGTTGCCACAGGGATCCTTGATGATCTTGCCTTCACCCTTACAGGTGGGACACGCCTGCTGCACGGTAAAGAAACCCTGCTGCATCCGTACCTGGCCGACGCCACCACAGGTGGTACACGTTACCGGCTGACTGCCTTCTTTCGCGCCAGAGCCATGACAGACATCACAGCTATCCCAGGTGGGGATACGGATTTTTTCATCGCAGCCGCGCACCGCCTGTTCCAGGGTCAGCTCCAGCGTATAGCGCAGGTCTGCACCACGGGCAGGGCCACGGCGTCCACCGCCACCACCACCGAAGATGTCGCCGAAAATATCGCCGAAGATGTCACCAAAGCCTCCGCCGCCGAAGCCGCCGCCAGCACCGGCGCCACCCTGAC
>NZ_LWEZ01000197.1:0-901 GCF_001634945.1 Alcanivorax sp. HI0044 | reverse complement strand
ACGAGGATGTGGATTACAGCACCGCCATTCAGCTGTATCAGGAATTGTTGAACAGCACCAACGACGCCAACGAACGCGCCGAAGCCTATTACCTGCTATCCAAGGCCTACGCCATGGATGGAGACCTGGACAAGGCCCGCAGCAGTCTCGACTCCCTGGTAGAGCAATACCCCAACAGCGACTGGGCACTGGAAGCTCAGTTCCGGCGCGGTGAAATGCTGTTCTCGGAAGGTGACTACGAATACGCAGAAAAAGCCTATGCCGACGTCATCGAACGGGGCGAGCGCAACGAATTCTATAACCAGGCGCTGTACAAGCACGGCTGGAGCTACTACAAACTGGGCGAATACGAACGCGCCCAGAACAGTTTCTTCACCCTGCTGGACAACCTGAACGGCGAGGCCGTACTGGCTGATGACACCAGCATGGAAAGCAAGCTGTTCGGCGATACCCAACGGGTTGTCAGCCTCAGCTTCAGCAACCTGAATGGCGCCAAGTCAGTGAAAGCCTGGTTTGCCCGCAACGGCAACCGGGACTACGAACCGGAGATTTACCGCACCCTGGGTGACGTCTACCTGAATCAGGAACGTTTCCGCGATGCGGCGGAAACCTACGACATGTTCGTTCAGGTCTATCCGGATTCCCGCCTGGCCCCGGAGTTCTCCACTCTGCAGATCGAGTCTTACCAGAAAGGGGGATTCCCGACACTGGTACTGCCGGCGAAAGAAAAATTCATCGATCACTATGGGGTGAACAGCGAGTACTGGAACCGACACCCGGATATCCGCCAGCAATATGTGGATCTGCTCAAGGGGCATATCCTCGACCTGGCCGAATACCACCATGTGCTCGCCCAGAAATCCGGCAAGCCTGCGGACTACCAGGCCCCGGCACGCTGGTA
>NZ_LWEZ01000196.1:0-743 GCF_001634945.1 Alcanivorax sp. HI0044 | reverse complement strand
CATGGCCTGGACTATGATCTGCAATGGACCCTGTCCGGCCAGCCGTTTCTCACCGACCGCGGCGCTCTGGTGGACGCGGCCGTCAATGCCATCCGCGATGTCACCGAGCTGGACACCGAACTGTCCACCGCCGGCGGCACCAGCGATGGCCGCTTTATCGCCCCCACCGGCACGCAAGTGGTGGAGCTGGGCCCCACCAACGCCACCATCCACAAGGTGGACGAGCACACCAGCATCAGCGAACTGGACACCCTGACGCAGATCTATCAGCGGCTGCTCCAGCACCTGATGACCTCAGTATAAATATCCCCGGCGCTTCTGCCTGAATGCCCTGACCCAAAACGTGGACGTATCAGGCAGGCGCAGCAGCCTGCTACAAATTCAGGCAAACTGCCCCTACTATAAAAGCTCCATCACGGATCGGAAGGCACCATGTGGCTGCATGAAATCCCCGTGGGCGGCATGCTGTTCAGCCCCATGGTATTACTGGTGCTGCTGGCACTGGCGCTTACCCTGATGACTTACCTGCTGCTGAGACAGCTGGGCTGGCATCGCCAAGTCTGGAAAGGTGCCTGGTTCTACCTTTCCCTGTTCGTCTGTTTTGTTGCTCTTTCACTGCGGCTATTGAGCTGACTGACACAAGGACGCGCCATGCAACAATCGCTTCGAATTCTGGTCACCGTCGTTCTGGTCATCCTGGCCCTGATCGCCGGCAACTGGGTATGGAACTACTACCTTTACGC
>NZ_LWEZ01000195.1:0-635 GCF_001634945.1 Alcanivorax sp. HI0044 | reverse complement strand
CTTCCAGCACGGTCAACCGCGCTTCAAGCTTCCTTCGGCCAGGATTCGCGCAGGCCTACCGTCTGGTTGAACACCAGTCGCTCATCAGTGCTGTCCTGGTCCACACAGAAATACCCTTCGCGCTCGAACTGGTAACGGGTTTCCGCCAGCGCACCACGCAACCCTGGCTCTACCCAGCAACCATCCAGCACAGTCAGGGACTCAGGATTGATGTGGGACAGGAAGGTCTGCCCCTCTTCCAGTCCCTTGTCAGGGTTGGCAGCACTGAACAAACGATCGTACAGCCGAACCTCGCAAGGCAGCCCCTTGTCCGCACTCACCCAATGAATCACACCACGCATCTTGCCCTGATCATCAGCATTTTCCGGGTTCTTGCCCAGCGTGTTCGGATCATAGCTGCAACGCACTTCCACGATTTCGCCCTGATCATCACGCACTACATCGGTGGCACGCACCACATAGCCATAACGCAACCGCACCCGGTCGCCCAATACCAGACGCTTGAATTTCTTGTTGGCCTCTTCGCGGAAATCTTCACGGTCGATATACACCTCCCGCGTCATCGGCACATGACGAGTCCCCATGGATTCATTCTGGGGATGCACCGGTGCTACCAGCGTCTCCTCTTTGCCCGC
>NZ_LWEZ01000194.1:0-1103 GCF_001634945.1 Alcanivorax sp. HI0044 | reverse complement strand
AATAATACTTAGAGGCACTCACTCTGTCAAGGCATTATCGAAAAAGTATTTATTTTTCGAAGCCTTAGCATCGGGAAAAGCCACATAACCCGATACTGATCAACCCGTGGGTCGATTCTGAAGAAAGCCGGTCAATCCACCGATTTCCTTCATACGTTTCGCTGACAACACACACCAGCAAAACGTTCCCTAATTGGTGCCGAAGGCCGGACTTGAACCGGCACGAGCGAAGCTCACTACCCCCTCAAGATAGCGTGTCTACCAATTCCACCACTTCGGCAAAGAACGCTTACTTACTGCTCCGGCTGAGGCGCGTCAGCCGGGGCCGGGGATTCTACCTCAGCTTGAGGCACATCCGAAACTTCTTTTTGCCCTTCATTGGCTTCTGGCGCCACAGGCACTTCTGTCATGCCAGCGGGCACGTCGGATTGCTCCTCGTCAACGACGGGAACATCCTGATGCTCGACGGTTTCCAGTTCCGGCAGGAAGCTACGGGTGCTGTCCGCTTCCTGACGCGCCATCCAGGCCAACACCAGGCTGGTCACAAAGAAAACCGCCGCCAGCACCGCCGTGGCACGGGTCAGGAAGTTTGCCGAACCGGCGCTCCCGAATACCGTCTGCGAGCCACCGCCGCCAAAGGAAGCACCGGCATCCGCGCCTTTACCGTGCTGAATAAGCACCAGACCAATCAGCCCAAGGGCTGCCAGCACGTGCACTACATGAACAACAATATCCATAACGTCTCTAATTATTCCGCCGCCTGACAGATCGCAACAAAGCTGTCGGCTGTTAACGATGCCCCACCGATCAGACCCCCATCGATGTCTGACTGGGCAAATAGAAGGGCGGCATTATCCGCCTTTACGCTGCCGCCGTAAAGCAACCGCAGCGATTGAGCGATATCCGGGTCATTTTCTGCCAAAGACTGGCGCAAACAGGCATGCACGGCCTGAGCCTGTTCCGGGCTTGCCGTCTTGCCGGTACCAATGGCCCAGACCGGCTCATAGGCAACAACGGCCTTCGCAAACGCCGCAATGCCCACCGCATCGATCACCGCCTGCAGCTGCCCACAGACCACCGCCTCTGTATTGTCTGCCTCTCGC
>NZ_LWEZ01000193.1:0-1144 GCF_001634945.1 Alcanivorax sp. HI0044 | reverse complement strand
TAAGGCATCGTCAGGTACTGCGTATAACCGACTACCGGGGCGATTGCAGCCGCCGGGACGTCATCGAAGTCGCGCTGCTTCAGCAGGCGCTTGCCCTGGGTAGGGGCGCTGTTGGTGGCACTGCAGGGCAGAGAGGAGAGGTTAGAGGAAACAGCCACGAACTGGAGTGGGTCATCGTAAACAGCTACGAACGGACCCTCACAGAAATGGATCAAGGGCGCCTGGACCTGGCCGCCACCTCACTGTGGCGAGAGGATATCGCGCTGCGCGATAACCTGTGGGCCAGCACGGCACTGCTAGGGCCCGGCAGCAATCTGGCACAACTGTATGGGCGGGCAGAAACCGCGAAGAACACAACCCTGACCGAGACCGGGCAATTGGCCGACTTTCGCCTGGTCAGCTCCCGGCAGTGGCGAGCAGACTGGCAGTTGCTGACGAACCTGCCCCATGGCGAGCTGCTGGATGCGCCCCGCTGGATGACCATGGTTCGCTGGGTAGAAAGCGGGCGGGCGGACCTGCTGCTGGCCCCACCGCTCACCGCCGGCACGCCCGTGCTGCGCGTCAAGGGCAGCACCCTCCACCCGGTGCCCGGCGGCGTCCTGTGCCTGCCGGGCAGCCGCCATTTTGCGGTTTCCCGCCAGCACCCTGAAGCCGACGCCATCCAGCAAGCACTGAATAAGGGCATCAACACACTGCGCCAGCAAGGCCGTCTGCGCCGGGCCTATGAGCAGGCGGGCGCCCTGCAGGGGCCCACTCATACACTGAATCACTGCCAGTGAGGGAGCGCCCTCACCCGGTGTTGCGCAGGCCCGCCGCAATACCGGCAATGGTCACCATCAGTGCGCTTTCCAGGGTCTCATCACCGTCCTGCTGACGTAGCCGCGCCATCAGCTCTGCCTGCAGCAGATGCAACGGGTCGGTGTAAGGATCACGCACGCGGATGGACCAGCGCATCACCGGATTGTTATCCAGCAGATCTTCGCGGCCAGTGAGCGCAGACAAGGCACTGACCGTGGCAGTGAGCCGCTCACGCAGCACTTCGCCCAGACGCATCAGGCCAGCATCATCGCCAGCCAGGCGCTCTTCATACCAGGCCGCCACCCGCAGGTCGGACTTGGCCAGTACCATTTCCAGCATATCCACC
>NZ_LWEZ01000192.1:0-1840 GCF_001634945.1 Alcanivorax sp. HI0044 | reverse complement strand
GCACACCACCGGGCTCCTGCTCCGCCAGCGCCACCAGCAGCGTCAGGACGTGGTTGCGGTCCACCGTACCCAGCATGGCGTTCACCGCCTCACTGCTGAGTTGCTCACTGCCGAAAGCGATCGCCTGATCCGTCAGGCTCAACGCATCGCGCATGGAACCCTGAGCCGCTTTACCCAACGACAGCAGCGCCGGCTCTTCGTAGCGAATCATTTCCTTGTCGAGCAAGGCTTTCAGATGCCCGGCAATCTGCTCGGCCGGCAACGCCTTGAGGCTGAACTGCAAACAGCGTGACAGCACGGTCACCGGCAGTTTTTGCGGATCAGTGGTAGCCAGCAGGAATTTCACATGGGGAGGCGGTTCTTCCAGGGTTTTCAGCAACGCATTGAACGAATGCGCCGAGAGCATGTGCACCTCATCGATCAGGTACACCTTGTAGCGGCCCCGGGTCGGTGCGTACTGCACGTTGTCGAGCAATTCGCGAGTGTCTTCCACCTTGGTACGGCTGGCCGCATCCACTTCGATCAGATCCACGAAGCGCCCGTCGGTAATTTCCTGACAGGTAGGGCATACGCCGCAAGGGCGGGCACTGACACCCTGCTCACAGTTCAGGCAGCGGGACAGAATACGGGCAATGGTGGTTTTCCCCACCCCGCGTGTACCGGTGAACAGGTAGGCATGGTGCAGCCGATCCTGATCCAGGGCATGCATCAGGGCCCGTGAAACGTGCTCCTGCCCCACCAGTTCATCAAAGGTACGGGGGCGGTATTTACGGGCAAGGACCTGATAACTCATAGCACTCCAGCGGCAATCATGGCCACCAATACAAAGGGATTGGAATCAGAGCGCTTATGCTATCGAAGTTCCCGGGGGGAGGACAGTGGGAGAAGCGTGTTACGTGAAAGCGAGCGGCATGTAGCGGAGAGATTAGAGCGGTCTTCCCGCCAGCCGCACCCCGGCACACAAGTCCACTGCTACCGTTGCTCCCTTCCGGGCCTGGCGGGGTTCGCAGCTTATCGTTGCGGGGGGACCGACGGGTCGACCATAACGCGCTTCGGGCATGGCAGCCGCGAAACGAGCGCGCATTGTGGCGAATGCCTCACGCTATTGCAAGAGGACCGCAGGGCATGGGCAATCAGCTGGCTAAACCTTGAACAGGCTGGCTCCGCACGGGGCACAGGGCTACACTCAAAGTGACTGGGCAGGACGGCGAAAGCGCCTGCCCAGCCCATCCGCGGACAGGGAGGCACCATGAACAACAGTCCCGCTATTCGCATTGCCATCAATGGCTTCGGCCGCATCGGCCGTTGCCTGGTTCGGGCTCTCAGTGAACACCCGGCACGGGAGCATTTTGAACTGGTCGCCATCAATGACCTGGCCGATTTCAAGGTGCTTGCCCACCTGCTTGCCTTCGACACCACCCACGGCCGCTGGCCCTATTCCGTGCATTATGACGGCGACGCCATGGAGATTGATGGCCGCCGGGTACCCTGCTACGCCACCACCGATCTGGACCAGTTACCCTGGGGCGAGCACGCGGTGGATCTGGTGCTGGAGTGTAGCGGTCGCTACAAGCAGCGCGCACAGCTCCAGGGCCACCTGGACGCTGGCGCCCGCCGCGTGCTGGTGAGCTACCCGGTGGACGATGCCGACGCCATGGTGGTTTACGGGGTTAACCACGGCCTGCTTGATGATAGCCAGCAGATCGTTTCCAACGCTTCCTGCACCACCAACTGCCTGGCGCCATTGGTGGATGTGCTCGACCGAGCTTTCACCGTGAAACAGGGGCTGATGACCACCATCCACAGCTACACCAATGACCAGAACCTGGTGGACAAGGCC
>NZ_LWEZ01000191.1:0-10382 GCF_001634945.1 Alcanivorax sp. HI0044 | reverse complement strand
CTGTTGAGCACAGCGCTGCAATAATCCGGCAAATTCTTCGTCGTCCGTGCTGCTCGCCCAGTCACGCTCCAACTGGCTGAGCGAACCGAGCTCACCCGCCACCCCGCGCGGCAACACCGACGGCAGGTTGAGGGTTTGCTGATCCGGGTGAAGCATGGCGCACACCAGTTCCTCGAACGCCAACCCGCCACTGTCCGGCGCCACCGCCATCTGCTGTAGCGGCTGCCCATGACGGTCAAAAAAGACCAGGCTGCGAGCCGGCAAGGCGCCGGTGGGTTCCAGCACCGCCAACACCGAATGCCACTGCCCGACCTGCAAGCTCTGACGCAACCGGCAACGCTCCCCTACGGACTCCAGCCACCATTCACCGGGTGCCCCGGATTCGCCGTCCTGAAGGGTCGGGTAATGCATGTTCTGGGAAATGCGCGACCCACTGGAGAAGGTGGTTACCACCAGTGAACCCAAGCGGTACAACGCCTTGAGAATTGCCAGCGGTTCATCCTGCAACCGCAGCACGCGGTCACCGAGCGCAGCACCACACTGCCTCAACAGCGGGGATGTGACCGGGGTCGCGGGCCATGTCATGACAGACATACTGCCTCCAAAAAATAGCGCAGCAGACAACATGCTTCAGCCACAACGCGCTGACAGGGTCATGACTATTGCCGCTTGCCGCCGCGCCGACAGGGCGGCCTCGGCTGGCAGACAACATAATGACAACAGATCCTGCGCGTTGGGCAGACGGCATGCTGCATGCCGAAGAGCCTTAAATTAGGTGTGGAAAGCTGGCTGCGGCTGGCGATCCACGTCAGGGAGAACGGTCAAGAGACGCTGCTTGCATCACACTCCACGCAACAACACGCAGAAAGCACTTTTGATTTTCAAGATCCGAACCCCGCGTAAAAGCGTGAGCGCGGGGCAAGGCGTTTAAAAACCGACAATCAGCGAATCGCGTTGTGGCGTGAAGCGTGTTGCGTCACTTGGTAAGGATCAACTTGTTGTTGGATGTACGGCGCAGCTGGTAACGCTCGCCGGCATGCTCGATCCACAACTTGCCCTGGTGATTAAGCAGCAAACCGCTGGCCACACTGCTTTCCGCATTGATGGCGACCTGACGGGTGGTAGTGGCAACGTTTTTCTTTACCTGAGACATGCTGACCTCCTTTTCCTATATGAGAATCATTATCATTATTGATTAGACAGTCGTCAATGCCTGTTTCTTATTTTCTGATGAAGATCTCATTTCAGTGGCCCAGCCCTATGGCGCACCAGTCAAACTCTCCCGGCACCCTGCCCAAAACACACCCCCAGCAGACCACCCGGGAAGCCATAACGGCGATGCATCAAAAACTGCAAAACGCTACCCAACCCCCTATCGAAAGCCACCCACAATGGCGTTAGACTGAGATCATGAATATTGCGACGGCACACTCCATGACCGAATCCCCGCAGGAACGTCTGGCCGCTATTCTCGATAGCCACCAGCCCACCTCCATTCTCACTGTCAGCCTCAACCCCATCCCCGTCGTTGCCCAGTGGTGCAAAGACCACAACTGCACGCTGGTGGAAATCCAGGAACAGAACCCGTTCCCCTCCCTGGATGACATCAACCGGGTGGATATCGCTATCGTGGCGGATCAGCTGGAATACATGCCCCAGCATGATGGCGAGGCACTGTTGGGATTGCTCCGCAACCTGCACACCGACTCCATGGTGGCCGTGTACCAACCCACCCTGGCACCGCAGAAATTGCGCTGGCCGGCTAACGGGTTTCTGGCACTGGGCTGTCGCGAACAGGGGCATTTTGCTGAAGACGGTCGTGAACTGAACATCTACAGCTACGACCTGGATAACTACAATTTCGAACGCAAATGGAATAACCCGCGCTTCTGGGCCAACCCGGAAAACTGGGGGAAATACTGGTGGTAACCTTGGCATGGCGCTGCGTTCTGGCAATGGACGCAGCGCTGTCGTATGGTTGCGCCGTCAACTGAATTGATGGCCCACCATGATCGGACACCGTTTTCGCGAAATTTTCATTTTCTGGTGGCGGCACCTTGGCCCGCTGTTTCTGGTCACCGCCCCCTTTGCCCTGATCACTGAAGCCACCCAGTGGATCTTCGGCCCGTCGTTCGTGCTACCAGAAACCGAAGGGGCCGCCCTGCAATTCAGCGGCATCAGCCTGGCCATTATTTTACTGGTGCGCCCACTGGCGGAAGGTGCGCTGTATGTGCAACTGTCCGCCAGCAGCAACGGCAAACCCCGCGGCCTGCTGGCCTGTATCGCCCCGGCACTACTGGTTTACCCACCCTTGCTGCTCACCTATGCGCTGATGGCCATTGGTGTGTCTTTAGGCTGGATGGCCCTGTTTTTCCCGGCGGTGTGGGTCTACACTCGCCTGTGTTTCGCCCCTCTGCTGGTGATACTCAAGCAGCAAAATCCTGTCGACGCCCTGCGCCATTCTTTCCAGATGACCCAGGCCCAGCAATGGCCGCTGTTACTGGTGCTGGTGCTGGTATTTCTCGCGTACCTGATGATGAGCAGCCTGGTGGCCAGTGCCATTCTTGGCGTGGTCAGCCATGCCGCCGCGGCCTCGTTACTGGCGGCCCTGCCCGTTTCACTGCTCAGCGCGCTGGTCAATATTGCTGTGTTCCGCTACTGGTCGCTGAGCCAACAAGGCGATTCGACCAACCCAGGCTGACCGTTACCGACCGCGACCTGACCCCTGAACAGGTACATTCGCTCCAAGTCGTCATGGCAAGAGCGGATTTTGATGGCATACTCATCAGACAGACTGCCTGACAGCCACCTGACGACGACGCATCAACCGGGGAAATTTCGTGCCACAACACACCATGCATCTTAGCTGGGCCGCCCACGGCGACCGGGAACATTACCTCTGGCATCTTCCAGACGGCAATGAAGTGCGCGTGGTCGATGGCCACCACGGTCATCAGGAATTCATGGAACCGGAAGAAGCCTTCCTGGCCGCCCTGGCCAGCTGTCACTTACTCTCGTTCCTCACCGAAGCGGCCCGCGAAGGGCTGTCGGTGGCCAGTTACGATGATGATCCACAGGGCGTACTGGGGCAGAACGATCAGGCAAAGATTTATATGCAGACCATGGTCCTGCAACCGTTGGTCACCTTTAACGGTGAACAACCGGACATCACCACCATTCAGGCCCTGCACCAGCGTGCCCACGAGAAATGCTTTATCGCCCAGTCAGTGAGAAGTGAGGTGCGGATCGAACCGCGACAGTAGACCGGCAGTCGGTCACTGAGCACAAAAAAGGCCACGCTCAGTCCCTGAACGCGGCCTTTTTTCTTTCCCAATCAACACCCGCTCCCGCGAGCCATTCAGTGTTTATTAGCAACAGTGCATTCAGGCCACCGCCGTCTGCACCACCGAATTGGCCCGCCCGACGGTTTCGGCAATCAGCTCACCGATGCGATCAATAACCGATGGCGGGAAGTCGTGCCCCATGCCGGGAATGATGGCCAGCTTGGCGCCACGAATATGCCGGGCCGAGGCTTTACCGCCGGCGGGACGGATCAGTGGATCGGCGCCACCGTGAATAACGGTGGTCGGGCACTGGATCTGTTTCAGGGTTTTGGTCAGCGACCCGGTGGCCATGATGGCCAGGAACTGGTTGCGGATACCGCGCGGGTTAATACCCCGCGCCCAGGAGGCCCGATACATGGCGGCCAGCTCTTCCTTGCCCTGAGGCAAGGTGCCCCCCAGCTTGGCCATCATCTCCAGGCCAAAGGCCACGAACTGCTCTTCGGTTTCCACTTTCACCCGCGGCGCCACCAGGGTTTTCAGCGCCGCCGGTTTCGGCGGTGGCAACAGCGGGCTGTTGTTACTGGACATAATCGAGGTGAGTGACAACACCCGCTCCGGGTGCGTGCCCGCCATCAACTGGCTGATCATCCCGCCCATGGAGGCGCCAACAAAATGCGCCCGTTCGATATTCAGGGCATCCAGCAGCCCCACCGTATCGGCCACCATGTCGTGCAAGGTGTAGGCGCTCTCCACCGACAGCCCCACCATGCTGCGCAGAATCGCAGACAGCGGCCCCTGTTTGATGGGCTTGCGAATCCGGGTGGACTTGCCCACATCCCGGTTATCAAAACGGATAACCCGATAACCTTTCGCGGCCAGGGAATCCAGCAACGAATCCGGCCAGAACACCATCTGCGCCGACAGCCCCATGACGAACACGATGGGCTCCCCGTTTTCCGGGCCACGACTTTCATAAAAAAGCTCGATTCCGTTACTGGCGACCGTGCCTGACTGCATATGCGTACCCTTTGTGCTGGCTTGTTCTTGTGGTGCAGTGCCGTGATGGAGCCACTGCCAATGGATCAACATAGAAAAGGGCGGCACAAACCTCAAGCACCAGCACCGCAATGGCGCGGCGATTGGCCTGTTCGGCCGATCAAACGGTCATTGCCCGCCACAACATATCAAACAGCACCCCGTGCTGGTCCGCCATTCGCCCGGGACGCCCCCGCAACAAATGCATCTGGGAAACGCGCAACAGCACCCCATAGAAAAAATCCAGCAGAATCGGGCTCGCTACCTGGTCATTGAGAATGCCGGCCTCCTGCCCTTCATGCAGCACGCTGAGAAACAGCTCGGTCAACCGTTGCTGCCCCGGGGTGGTGTCACTGCCCCAGCGGCCCGGGTAGACCGAGTTGATCATCATGCGGCCCATCTGCGGGTTGCGGTCGAAGAAATCCAGCACCACCCAGAACACCTTGCTGAGCCGGTCGCGGAACGTATCAATACCGGCAAGATGGTCCAGCATCCGCTCGGCCAGCTGTTCCAGGCCGTGATGCAAACAGGCGCTCAGCAGCGCCTCCTTGCTGCCCTGCGCGTCATCCCCGTAGTAGCGATAAAGCGTTTGCAGGCTGCAGCGGGCGGCCCGGGCGATTTGTTGCAAGGTCACATGGTGGAATTCCGAATCGGCGAAGACCTGCACCGCCGCCCACTCGATCCGCTCCCGCACCGCCGGATCCTGCCGGGACATCGGCACTGCTTCGGTCGTTTTCTGCATAGCTAAAACTCACTTCACTGATCCACACAGGCTCGCATGCACGATGCGCAGCTGTAACTTATCTTACACCCGTGTCGGACAGTGTCTCCCCGGCAATTGACTCACTCACCGCAGCCTTCTAGGCTCGGGCCACGTTACCACCAATCAATGTCACATTAAGTGTAATAATGATTACACTGTGACCGGCACCCTGCAAGGAGTCTGCAATGCCTGTTCGCAAAATGAAGTTGGCCGGCCGGGGCGGCCGCGTCGCCATCGTCGATGGCCTGCGCACCCCCTTTGCCCGCATCGCCACCCACTACCGGGACCTCAATGCCATCGACCTGGGCGCCATGGCCGTCAAGGAACTGATGGCCCGCAACAACCTGAGCCAGCATGAAATCGAGCAGCTGGTATTCGGGATGACGGTGATGATTCCCGAGGCCCCCTTCATTGCCCGCGAAATCGCCCTGGCGCTGGGCATGGACACAGTGGATGCCTATTCCATTACCCGCGCCTGCGCCACCAGTTTCCAGACTGCCGCCAGCGTGGCCGACAACATCGTTGCCGGCTACACCGACATGGCCATTGCCGGTGGCACCGACTCTACCAGCAGTGCCCGCGTGCCGCTGTCATCGGAACTGAGCGCGGTACTGCGCGACGTGAGCTTTGCCAAAACACTGAAAGATCGCATCAAGTTGCTCAGCCAGCTCAAGGCCCGCGACCTGCTGCCCCAGGCGCCGTCCATCACCGAATATTCGGTGGGCGAAACCATGGGGGAAAGCACCGAGAAAATGGTGAAGAAGTGGGGCGTCAGCCGTCAGGAGCAGGATGATCTGGCCCATGCGTCGCACAGCAACGCGGCCCGCGCCTGGGCCGAAGGCCGCCTGGACCGCCAGGTCATGACCGCCCACCTGCCCAACGGCAACACTCTGAAAGACGACAACCTGGTGCGCAAACACTCCGAGCGCGAGGGCTACAGCAAACTCAACCCGGTGTTCGACCGGGAGACCGGCTCCGTGACCGCCGGCAACAGCAGCCCGCTCACCGATGGCGCCGGCGCCCTGCTGATGATGAGCGAAAAGAAAGCCGCCGCCCTGGGCTACACCCCGCTGGGCTATATCCGCTCCTACGCCTTCGCGGCCCGCACCCCACAGGACGACCTGTTAATGGGCCCGGTACTGGCCGCCCCCGCCGCCATGGCCCGGGCCGGGCTGGCGCTCAGTGACCTGACACTGGTGGATATGCACGAAGCCTTTGCCGGCCAGGTGACCTGCAACCTGCGCGGCCTGGCTGATGACGATTACGTGCGCAGCCAGACCGGGCTCGCCGCCCTTGGCGAAGTCGACCGCAGCAAGCTCAACGTGAACGGCGGCTCCATTGCCTATGGCCACCCCTTCGGCGCCACCGGCGCCCGGGTGATCAGCCAGGCGCTGCACGAGTTGCAACACCGCGGCGGCGGGCTGGCCCTGACCACCGCCTGCGCCGCCGGTGGCATCGGTGCCGCCATGGTGCTGGAAACCGAATAACCCGCTTAATCAATGCAATCACATACAGGATGACGGCAACATGTTTAACCTACTGATGAACTGGATGCGGGATAACAAGATCCTGCCACAAATTTCCGACACCGAACGCCAGGCCCTGGAAGCCGGTGACGTCTGGATCGACGGCCAATTCTTCGGCGGCAAGGTGGATTTCGAAAGCATCCTCGCCGAAAACTACGATCAGCTTTCCGAACACGAACAGGCCTATATCGATGGCCCAGTGGAAGAACTGCTGAAAAGGGCCGATGCCTATACGCTGTCGCGCACCCGCAAACTGCCAGATGAACTGTTCACCTTCATGGCCGAGAACGGTTTCTTCGGCATGCAGATCGCCAAGGAATACGGCGGCAACCCCATGTCCACCCAGGCCAAGTCCTGCATCATGGCCAAGGTCAGCTCCCACTCCGGCCTGCTCAGCGCCATGGTAGTGATTCCCAACTCACTGGGTGCGGCGGAGCTGCTCGGCCACTACGGCACCGATGAACAGAAGCAGTATTACCTGCCGAAACTGGCCAACGGCGAGTTCATTCCCTGCTTCGGCTTGACCGAACCCACCGCCGGCTCCGACGCCGCCTCCATCAAGGCGGAAGGCGAAGTGTTCAAAGACAGCGACGGCGAGATCAAATTCAAGCTCAACTTCCGCAAGCGCTACATCACCCTGGCGCCGGTCTCCAACCTGATCTCCCTGGCAGTACGCCTGCACGATCCGGAGAACCTGCTGGGCAAAGGTGAGGATGCCGGCATCACTGTGGTGCTGCTGGAAAAAGGCCTCGACGGCCTGCACATCGGCGACCATCACCAACCCATTGGCGAGCACTTCCCCAACGGCCCCATCGTCGGCCGCGATGTAATCGTGCCCGCCAGCAACGTGCTGGGCGGCGTGGAATACACCGGCATGGGCTGGAAGATGCTGATGGAAGCCCTGGCCGGCGGACGCATGGTGTCCCTGCCCGCCACCGGCATCTGCGGCATTCGCCACGGCGCCATGATCGCCGGCGCCTATTCCATGGTGCGCCAGCAATTCGGCATCCCGGTGGGGCGCATGGAAGGGGTGGAGCACAAAATCGGCAAGGCCGCGGGCATGACCTATGCCTTTGATGCCGCCCGCGTGTTTGGTTGTTCCGCCGTGGATAAAGGCATCCAGCCGCCAGTGACCTCCGCCATCATGAAGGCCTACTCCACCGAAATGGGCCGCGACACCGGCACCGATGCCATGGACGTGACCGCGGGTTACGGCGTCATGCAAGGCCCCAACAACACCATGGGTCGCCTCTATAATTCCGCCCCGGTGAGCGTCACCGTGGAAGGCGCCAACATCATGACCCGCACCCTGATGATCTTTGGTCAGGGCGCCACCCGCTGCCACCCCTACGCCTACAACGTGGTGCAGGCGGTGGAAGACAATGATGTGAGCGCCTTCCGCAAAAACCTGACCGGCTGGATGATCCAGTTCTTGCTGGGCTTCGTGATGAGCCTGGTGCGCGGCGTAACCCGCGGTTTCTTCACCGTGAAAGTGCCCAACGTGGCGCCGAAAACCAAAAGCATCTACCGCCGCCTGGGCTGGGCCGCCACCCGCTTCGGCCTGCTCACCAACCTGGCCATGTTCTTCGTGGGCGGCAAACTCAAGGCACGCGGCAACCTCACCGGTCGCTACGCCGATGTGGTGGCCTGGTTGTACATCACCACCTCTGCCCTGCGCCGCTATGAAGCAGAAGGCCGCAAGGCGGAAGACCTGGCGCTGGTGCAATACGCCGGTGAATACGGCCTGACCCAGATCCAGCAGGCCTTCGAAGGCATCTACGAGAACTTTGGCGGCCCGGTAGGCGTAATCCTGAAAACCGTGGGCCGTATCGGCCTGGGCATCAACCCGCTGGCCAAGCTGCCCAACGACCAGCTCAGCCACCAGGCCGCACTGGCCCTGCAAAGCTATGGCGACCAGTACAAGCGTCTGGTCGGCGGCAACTACATGCCGGAAGAAAGCGACGAGGGGCTCGGCCGCCTGCTCAAGGCCTTCCGCCTGACCACCGAAGCCGAACCGGTGCGCGCCAAGATCCGTGCCGCACAGAAAGCCCGCAAACTGGGTAAAGGCAAAGTGGAAGCCATGGCGTCCCAGGCCGCTGAACAGGGCGTGATTTCCGATGCGGAACTGGCCACCCTGAATGCTGCCACCGAGGCTTGCCTGCTGGCCATCGAAGTGGACGTATTCACCAAGGACGAGTACTACGGCGCCGGTGGCATCCCCGCCATGAGCGCCACCGGCGATGGCGGCCTGCAGCAGCCGTCACCCGCGGAGCTGGCCAAAGCGTCCGGCGAGTAACCGCACTGCCCTTAACGCTCACGGGCCAGCCCGACTGGCCCGATCAACCCTGCCCACACGCCGCCTGACCGATTATGGTTGGGTGGCACAACAACAAAACAACGGACAGCCCTATGAGCCTCCAGGCCCGCCTTATCAAAGCCGTGACCCGGCGCACCATCAAGCGCTCCGGCCTTAACGAACAGCAACTGGTACGCCACCTTCGCAAGGTCTTCAACGACACGCCCGTGCTGACACTGCTGCCTCGTGGCGTGATACTCAGCCGCGTGGAGCAGGACGGGTTTACCGGGGACCGCATCAGCGTAAAGCAACCCTCAATGACGGTGCTGTACCTGCACGGCGGCGCCTACATCGGTGGCATCACCAAGACCTACCACAACCTGGCCGGGCGGCTGGCCAAAAAGCTGCAAGCGGATGTCTACTTGCCGGTGTACCCCTTCGCACCGGAACACCCTTACCCCGCCGCCGTGAACCGGGTAATGGAAGCCTACGAATATCTGTTAAGCCTGGGCAAACACCCCCAGGACATTGTCATTGCCGGCGACTCCGCCGGGGGCGGACTGACCCTGGCCACCCTGCTGCACATCCGCGACAAGGGGCTGGAACAACCCCGTTGCGCAGTAACCTTTTCACCCGCCAGCAACGCCTTTCCTGACGACACCATCCTGGATGCGCTGGACCCCAGCGATGCCATGTTGTCTGCCGATATCATTCGCACCGTGATCGATATCTATCTCCCCAACCCGGATGACCGCAGCCACCCTTACGCGTCCCCCTGCCTGGGCGACTACACCGGTATCTGTCCGCTACTCATTACCGCCAGCACCGATGAAGTGCTATACGCCGACGGCAAACGGGTACGCCGCGCAGCCGAACAAGCCGGTGTAAAAGTGGAATGGATAGAGCGCCCCGGCGTGTTCCATGTATGGCCCATCATGGTGCCGTTCCTGCCGGAAGCGAACAAAGACCTGAAACGGGTTGTCGCCTTTATTAGGGCCTGTAGTTAGCGTGAAAACACCGGTTGTGCCGGATTGATCGCAAGGGTGCCCGAAACACCGCCGTTGCTGGATGCCGAACGCCCGAAGCCGGACGTTAAACCGACGCCAGTTATTTTCGTCTGGCATCCGGCATTGGGCATCCGGCGTTGACCGCAGGGCATTGAGCGTTTCTGCCATTGCCGGCCCAAACCCGACATTCTTTACTGGGGTTCACCCAAAGGAAGCGGCATGAGCGAATTACTGCCCCGTATTCACCCGGACGATTACTGCAACGAAGATCTGCCCACCCTCAGCCAACCCTGGTGGCAGACGCTGCCGTCCGACTTCCACGCCATGCCGGATCACTTCCTGGCAGACAGCGACACAAGCTGGCGCATCAGCAGCACTGCCGCCGTGGATACTCTGGCTCGTACAGGCCTGGCCTGCATGGCCGGTGCAGCGGCGCTACCCGCCACCCTGAACGCCGCCCGGCAGCGTGAA
>NZ_LWEZ01000190.1:0-1003 GCF_001634945.1 Alcanivorax sp. HI0044 | reverse complement strand
TGTCGTATTCATGAGATTTCCGTGGCGGATGCCCTGGGCGAGGTTGCGCCTGCGCCCTTGCCGGTAAAGGACTTTCAGCTTCAGTAAGCGTTTTCGATCCGCCTCGCTATGTTATCTCCATAAGCCGGATGGGCCGGCGTGAAGAGGGGAAGCAACATGAAAAAGTGGATGGGGTTTTCAGTATTGATTGTGGCGTTGCAAACCGCGCCGGTGGTGGTGGCGGCGAATGAAGTCTGTGCGGGGCCGTTCACGCGTCCGGCCTACAGTGAGGTGCTGGGCGCCTTCGAATCGGACAATGCCCCCAAATTGCGTTGCCCGCAGGGCACGACGCCCATTCAGGCGGGCACCTCGGCATACCCGAATTACTTGATGGGCTATATGAAGAGCGAGCCGCTGGGGAACGGCAAGGTCCGTAAAACGCTGGATTCCATTGACTATGAATGCCTGTGCTCGTCCGGCCGCAAAACCGGCTCTGCCACCTATTCTCAGTAGTCCCTTTGTCCGTCAGCATGATGCCCTGATTGCGTTCGATCAGGGCATCATGCTGATATCAAAGCGCAACAAAAAGCCTCCACACTGTTGCGGTTTGTGCATGGCGGCTAACCGGGAAAAGTCGTGCAATGGAAAGGGCAGGGATTGTTGATCCCGTAACAAACACAACAGGGAAGGGAATCGTGATGGGTAAATTAGTCGGCATCTTTATCGCCATGCTGTTCGCCAGTGTCGCCAGCGCCAACGGGGCATTAGGGAGCCTCTGAATAACTCCTTGCGTACTCAGCGTGGCCTGAAGGGTGCAGCTGTTGTGTTTTGCCGCAACGGTCAGGGTGGCTCCCTTTCCTAGCGACAAAGCGCAGCAGATGTGCCCTTCAGGCCGCGCCCTCCGGGTCTTCCAGGCTGGCCCGCACTCGTTGTTGCGCTTTTTCGACAGGCAACCAGCATGCCATCAAAATCGCGCCTAGATTGCGAGCCAGCCTGAAAGACTGAGCATGCAAGGAGTTATTCA
>NZ_LWEZ01000189.1:0-671 GCF_001634945.1 Alcanivorax sp. HI0044 | reverse complement strand
AGCCAGGTGACGGCGGCGACTCAGCCTTACCTGTTTTACGGTATGGGGGCGGCCATTCTGGCGCTGGCGGTGGTGTGTTTCCTGTTCTTCCGCATTGGCATGCGCTTGCCCCTGAGTCTGTTCTTCCGCGTGACCAGCATTGTGCTGCTGATCCTGTCGGTGATTCTGCTTGGCAACGGCATTGCCGCCCTGCAGGAAGCCGGGCTGATCAGTGCGTTCTACCTGGGCGTGCCCACCATCGAGTGGTTGGGTCTCTACCCGACCGTGCAAGGTGTGGTCGCACAATCAGTGGCGATTATCCTGGCCGTGGTTTTCTGGCTACGTGGGCGTCGCAGCCAGTCGGCCTGAGCACTGAGTTGCTCCGGGTATCGTGTCCCGGATTGAAAGAGCCGCCTGCGGGCGGCTTTTTTGATTGACGTGCCAGCCCGTGGCTACAGTCACCAGTGTGAATCGCGTAGACTTTTCGTTCCGTTAGTTCAGGACATTTCATGCCTCATATCAGCTTTCTTGGCATCGGTCTGATGGGGGCGCCCATGGTGGCGCGACTGCTGGATGCCGGTTTTTCCCTCACCTTGTGGAACCGTACCCCTGACAAGGCACAGCGATTTGCCAGTCGAGCACGCATTGCGGCCAGCNCGGCGCAAGCCGTGGCCGAAGCAGATGTGGTGATC
>NZ_LWEZ01000188.1:0-1088 GCF_001634945.1 Alcanivorax sp. HI0044 | reverse complement strand
AAAGAAGGGCCCAAGCCCGCTGAAGCGGCCACCAAGGAAAGTAATCAGGCGCTGAAAGAGTACTTGCCGTTCTCGGATAACACGTCTTTCGAGCTGGCCCATAAGGGATTCATCGCGCCGCTTCCCAAGGAAATGATCAAGGGTGAAGAGGGCAATCCGGTATGGGTTGGGATCCGGCCAAGTATGATTTTATTGAGGAAGGCTCGGAAGCACCGGAAACAGTTAACCCGAGTCTGTGGCGCCAATCCCAGTTGTTGAATATTTCCGGGTTATTTGAAGTGACCGACGGGATTTATCAGGTTCGTAATCTCGACCTTTCCAACATGACGATTGTGGAAGGCGAGAAAGGCCTGACCATCATGGATCCGTTGGTGTCTGCAGAAACCGCCAAGGTGGCGCTGGACCTCTATTACGAGCATCGCCCGAAAAAACCGGTGGTCGCTGTGATTTATACCCACAGCCATGTGGATCACTATGGTGGCGTTCGTGGTGTGGTCGATGAAGCGGATGTCAACGCGGGCAAGGTGGACATCTATGCGCCGGTGGGCTTTCTGGATGCCGCTGTTGCCGAGAATGTGATGGCCGGTAATGTCATGAGTCGCCGCGCCAGTTACATGTATGGCAACCTGCTGCCGCCCAGCCCGCAAGGTCAAGTGGGCGCCGGGTTGGGGACCACCACCTCAGCCGGTACGGTTACTCTGATTCCTCCCACCAAAATCATTGAAAAGACCGGTGAAGTCCACAAGATTGACGGGCTGACGTATGAGTTTCTGAATGCGCCAGGTTCTGAGGCGCCGTCCGAGATGCTCTATTACATCAAGGAAAAGAAAGCGCTCAATACCGCTGAAGATTCGACTCATACGCTGCATAACACCTACTCGCTGCGTGGCGCCAAGATCCGCGATCCGCTGGCCTGGTCCAAGTATCTGAATCAGGCGCTGGACATGTGGGGTGATGAAGTGGAAGTGATGTACGCCATGCACCACTGGCCAGTGTGGGGAAAGGACAAGGTCAATGAGCATATCAGCACGCAGCGGGATATGTATCGCTTCATCAATGATGAAACCCTGCGCATGGCCAATCAGGGC
>NZ_LWEZ01000187.1:0-1299 GCF_001634945.1 Alcanivorax sp. HI0044 | reverse complement strand
GGAACCCGGGTTGTTTCTGGTCCAGATTCACCGCTACCAGCTCGAAATTCACCGGCGCGGAGTGCTGAAGATTGCGCAGAATCTCCAGCATGGTGTAGGAATCCTTGCCGCCGGACAGACACACCATCACCTTGTCACCCTCACTGATCATGTTGAAATCAGCAATGGCGCGGCCCGTTTCCCGCCGCAGTTTCTTCTGCAGCTTGTTAAGACGGGTACGTTTCTTGGTATCGGTGTTGTCCTGTGACATCAGGTGACCTTCATTTTGCGGATCAGTCTACGGTACAGCGAGGGAGCCCAGCGTTTCAGGTAGATGCCCGCCCCTTCGCGGCCGGCGATGATAACCTGATCACGGCCCCGCTGCACGGCCTCTACCAGCCGTTTGGCGCATTCTTCCGGGGCCATGGCGGTCTGCTGGGCAGCATCCATGGTGCCCTGGCGAGAGCCATCCGCGGTGAGCGCATTGATCGACACCTGGGTGCGAATAAGCCGGGCATCACCAGCGTCACGCGGATGCCCTGATCATACTCTTCCGCCCGCAGGGACTCGAAGAAGCCATGCAAGGCGTGCTTGCTGGCGCTGTAGGCGCTACGCAGCGGCGTTGGCAGCTCCCCCACCAGGGAGGTAATCACCACAAAACGTCCACCCCCTTGCTCTTTCAGCCAGGGAAGCACGGCCTTGGTCAGCGCCACGGTGCCGAAGAAATTCACCTCCATGATCTGGCGATCCACGGACAGATCCGTGTCGGCCACCAGTGAGCGCTGGGAAATCCCGCCATTGTGCACCACTTGATCCAGTCGCCCGCAGGCCTGCCTGACCCGCTCCACGGCTGGCGCCATGGCCTCACTCTGGCCAAGGTCCAGCGGCAGCACTACGTGCTCTTCGCTGTTCACCAGCCCGCCACACACTCGCTCCAGCTCTTCTTGCCGGCGAGCGGACAGCACCAGCCTGGCGCCACGGCGGGCATATTCCTTCGCCAGCGCTTCACCAATCCCGGAGGATGCCCCGGTAATCCAGACGACCCTGCCAGCCAGCGACTCAGACATAGAATTTCCCTCGAACCATGACAATGGCCAAGCTTAATGCCCCAACCCAAAAACAAAAAGCGCGGCCAGGCCGCGCTCTTCTTTTTTCGCTTGTAGCTCGTAGCTCGTAGCTATTTTTCCTATTTCAGCTCTTTGGACGACAGCCCAAGCAGGTGCCTTGCCACGATCAGCTGCTGGATCTGCTGTGTGCCTTCAAAGATATCGATGATCTTTGAATCGCGGGCCAGTTTTTCCAACAGGGTGCGCTCTGAAT
>NZ_LWEZ01000186.1:0-1204 GCF_001634945.1 Alcanivorax sp. HI0044 | reverse complement strand
CACCTTGGAGAAGTAACCGATACTGCCGTTGGAGGCATACTCCGAGGCCAGCTGAAAGCGCTCCCCCTGCGTGAAATGCGTGTTGCCATCATCAATGGTCATGGAAATCCCCTGGGTTTCCTCACCCAGGGCGGCTTCATCACCGCCGTTGTCAGCATGGAAGGTCTGCGTGGTGAAGTTACGGAACTTGCCATGCACGACCAGGGTT
This sequence comes from Alcanivorax sp. HI0044, assembly GCF_001634945.1. Lineage (NCBI taxonomy): Bacteria > Pseudomonadati > Pseudomonadota > Gammaproteobacteria > Oceanospirillales > Alcanivoracaceae > Alcanivorax > Alcanivorax sp. HI0044. The sequence goes on along the minus strand of NZ_LWEZ01000186.1, from coordinate 996 downwards.
CGCTCGGCAGCGGGCAATTCAATATCGCCTGTCCCCAACCCTGAGCCAAAGGCAGCACCGCCTCCGTTGCTAGGCCCCATCAGGGTGGCGGTGTACGAACCGATATACTTGCGCCCGGCATTTTGCTCGATGGTAACGGTGCAATTACCCCCGTTGGCACTCTGAAACTTGAACAGCGGATCGCTAACGGTGATCCAGCCCATCTTCAGGGTCACTTCGGTGTCACCATCGTCGCAGCTGTATTCGCCTGCCGCGGGGTTGTTGTTGCTGCCGGCCTGCAGTTCGAATTTCAGCGCATGATCCGGATGTGAGCCATCCAGCAGGGGCCGGCCACCCAGGAAATGTCCGGAGCGCATCTCACGGGTACCACTATCGATCGTCATGTCCCAACGAATCTCGTCCGCCAGGGCCGGTGCTTCACCGTCAATGCCGGTATGAATAAAGATACGGAACTGACCGTCGCTCAGAGTAACCTGTTCTGCATCCTTGTCGTTACCCAGCGTGGCACTGATGATGCGGCCATCGGTGGCCCCATTACTGAAGTGATAGTCCACATCCAGTTCACAGGCCGTGGCCGTCCAGGTTTTCTGCACGGGTGGGCTGACGCTATTGTCGACGGTCAGCATTGATACCCCTGTGCTGGCTCCACACAACTGCGTACCCAGCGCGCCATGGGCGACATTTACCTGCACCCAGGCCAGTTCATCTCCATTGAACGGCGTTGTGTCGATAATGTTGTAGTCGTTGCCAAAATTATTAGCCCGAATCTGCCGCTTAGCCGTAGTGGCCATGAAGGACTCGATAAACGGCTGTTCCAGAGCCCAAACATTGCCGCCGTACACTACCGCTACCCCATTGCGCATACCCAATAGCTCTGCACCGGGTTCGGGTTCAGGGTCCGAACTGTCTTCCTGAATCAAGGCACGGGTGGTGGTACCCTGGCCATCATCATGGATGATTTCCATAACGTCCCCATCCGCATTGAGGTATACCCGC
>NZ_LWEZ01000185.1:0-674 GCF_001634945.1 Alcanivorax sp. HI0044 | reverse complement strand
TTGTTGCCGGTGATCCAAAGCAGATGCCGCCCACCAACTTCTTTGGTCGTTCTGATGATGACCCGGATGGCGACATTGATGGCGAAGGGGATCTGGAAAGCATCCTGGACGAACTGATCGGCGCCAGCATTCCCCAACGCGTGCTGAACCTGCATTACCGTTCCCGCCGGGAAAGTCTAATTGCCTTCTCCAACAGCCGCTATTACGACAGCTCCCTGATCACCTTCCCGGCACCGGTACACCCTGACAAGGGCGTGTCACTGGTGAAACCGGAAGGCTTCTACGCCCGAGGAAAGGCCCGCCATAACCAGGGCGAGGCCAAGGCCATTGTGGCGGAGATCGTGCGTCGCCTGACGTCAGACGACCCGGCTGTCCGTAGCCAGTCCATTGGGGTAGTGACGTTCAATACCGAACAGCAGAGTCTGATAGAGGATCTGCTGGACAAGGCCAGAGCGGAAGACCCTGGCATCGAATGGGCCTTCTCCGAGGACGAGCTGGAACCGGTGTTCGTGAAGAACCTGGAAACGGTGCAAGGGGATGAGCGGGACGTGATTCTGTTCAGCATCACCTATGGTCCGGATGAAGCCGGTCACGTCACCATGAACTTCGGCCCTCTCAACCGTACCGGTGGTGAGCGCCGCCTGAACGTGGCCATGACCCGCGCTCGCTCCGAG
>NZ_LWEZ01000184.1:0-1658 GCF_001634945.1 Alcanivorax sp. HI0044 | reverse complement strand
TTCTGGTCGGCATTGATGCCAACCGGGTGGCGATGATGACATTCGCTATTTCCGGGGCACTGGCGGCGGTTGGCGCCACCCTGTTCGCGCCGATCAACCTGGTCTACCCGGCCATGGGGCATCTGCTGATCATGAAAGCCTTTGTGATCATTATCCTGGGTGGCATGGGCTCCATACCCGGTGCCATTGTTGGTGGCCTGATCATCGGCTTTGCCGAAGCGTTCGGCGGCTTTTATATCTCCACCGATTACAAGGACATCATCGCGTTTGCCCTGCTCGTGGTGATTCTTTCCATCAAGCCGACTGGCCTGTTCAGCAAGGGGGTTCACTAATGAGTGCCCTGACCAAGATTTCCAATTTTTTTATGACCCCGGCCATGAAGATCGCAATGATCGTGGCGGCCTTGCTGTTCCCCTTTGTGGCGGGCAACGAGTACCAGATCTATGTGATGGCACTGGCGTTTGTCTGGGCCATTGCTGTGTACGGCATGAACATCATCACTGGCCTGTGTGGTCAGTTGAATCTTGCCCACGGCGGTTTCTTTGCCATGGGGGCGTACGCTCTGGCGATTCTTACTGTGGATCATGGCTGGGCCTTCTGGCCGGCGTTTATCGCGGCAGGGGCCGTGGGCGCTATCCTCGGTTTTCTGGTGGGGGTGATTTTCCTGCGCCTGAAAGAACACTACTTCGCCATCTTCACCCTGTGCGTGGGCTTCATTATTTATCTGTTGCTGGATAAGTGGGAAGAGCTGACCCACGGTGCCCTGGGGATTATCAATATTCCTGCGCCGAGCGGCTTCGGGCTGGTGGACTTCACCGAGACCACTCCGTTCTACTACCTGGCGTTGGCATTCATGGTGCTGTCCATCTGGCTGGCATCACGGATCGCGCATTCCCTGTTGGGGCGGACCTTCCTTGCCATTCGTATCAGTGATGACCTGGCGGCGTCGCTGGGGATCAACCTGATGCGCAACAAGGTGTTGGCGTTTGTGCTGTCTACCACCTACGCCAGTGTGGCGGGTGCGCTGTATGCCGGCATGGTGCGTTTCATCGGCCCGGCGGAAGCCGAGGTGACACACACCTTCGACATGATTACCTACCTGTTGGTCGGCGGCATTGGCACCCTGATGGGCCCGCTGCTGGGTACCCTGGTAATTACCTGGCTGACCCAGTCACTGCAGTTCCTGGAAGAGTACCGGATGATCGTGTTCGGGCCGATGCTGGTGGTGCTGGTGATCTTCTTCCCGAAAGGGGTCGTGGGTTCCTTCCTGTCCTGGCGCGGTCGTCGCCTTGCGGCGGCGCACGATGCCAGCCAGGCAAAAGAGAAGGCGGCCAGCAATACGTCGTCCAGCAAGTCCTCGGCAGCATCCACGCAGGAGGCCGGTAACCATGCTTAAGATTCATAACCTCACCAAACGTTTCGGCGGGCTGGCGGCGGTCAATAACGTCAGCATCGAATTCGAAGCCAACAAGATCAACGCCATCATCGGTCCCAACGGGGCCGGCAAGAGCACCTTCTTCAATCTGGTGGCCGGTGCCATGGCGCCCACCGAGGGGCGTATCGAATACCAGGGCATGGACATTACCGGCATGGCCTGTGATCGCATTGCCCGGCTGGGCATTGCACGCACTTTCCAGACCACCATGCTGTTCGATCAG
>NZ_LWEZ01000183.1:0-1686 GCF_001634945.1 Alcanivorax sp. HI0044 | reverse complement strand
TGCTGCGCCGCTGGGTGCACCGTGAAGCCCAGGTGAGGGCCATGGCGGTGCAGGATCCGCTCACCGGGCTGGCAAACCGGCGTGCCCTGTTTGATCAGTTTGCCCATGAAATTGCCCGGGCCCGGCGCGCCGGGGAAGACCTGTCGGTGTGTGTGCTGGACCTGGATCACTTCAAGCAGATCAATGACCGCCATGGCCATGCTGCGGGGGATACCGTACTGGTGCGGGTGGCGGAGCGGCTGCGCCAGACCCTGCGGGAAACCGACCGCATCGGTCGCATTGGTGGCGAAGAGTTTGTGTTGGTGTTGCCCGCTACCGGCCGAATGGGTGCAAAAAATGTGGTGGAGCGCTGTCGCGCGGCACTGTACGACACTCCCATCGTTCTGGACGATGGCACTGCGCTGACAGTCAGTGCCAGCTTTGGCGTGGTGGTTGCTGCTCCGGGCATGGAGGCAACGGCATCCCAGCTGGTGTCCCAAGCGGACGAAGCCCTGTACCAGGCCAAGCAAAGGGGCCGCAACCGGGTGGAATTCTGGTCGGCAGTCACCAGCGCAACGGCCTGAACCTGTCCCTGATTAACCATTTCCTGTCGCGCATTGGCCGGGTGTCTTTGCACCGTCTTCCCTATTGTTGCTCTTCACGCTGGCGCCAGTGCGCGCACTATTTCGTTCTATCCAATAACAACACCGCGGCGGAGTACCATGCAGCAATACGTCTACGATATCGTGATCAACCATGGGCAGTTCTTTGATGGCAGTTGCCGGGACGGGGTGATTCGTCATTTGGGAATCCGGGATGGGCGGGTTGTCACCATCAGCGACGTGCCGTTGCCGTTACACGCTGCGCCCAGAGTGTATGACGCCACCGGACAGTGGGTGACGCCGGGCTTTATCGAAACCCATAGCCATTACGATGCCGAGGTTATTGCCACGCCGTCATTAAAAGAATCGGTGCGCCACGGTGTCACCTCGGTGCTGATTGGTTCCTGCTCCATCAGCATGATCAATGCCCAACCGGAAGATTGTTCGGACCTGTTCACCCGGGTGGAAGCGGTGCCCCGGGAAGCGGTGCTGCCGATTCTGGAAGAGAAAAAAAGCTGGCGGGATGCCGCCGGGTATCGGGCCTTTTATGACAGGCAGCCTCTGGGTCCCAATGTGGGGTCCTTTGTGGGGCACTCCGATATCCGCGTGGCAGTAATGGGCCTGGAGCGGGCGACTTCACCGGAAAAGCCCAGTGAAGAAGAACTGCAACAGATGGAGTGTTTGCTGGAAGACGCCCTGGATGCAGGTTGTATCGGACTGTCATTGATGACCACCCGGCTGGACAAGGTGGATGGCGACCGCGCCTGGTCTCGCCCCTTGCCCTCTACCTATGCCCGCTGGGGAGAGTTCAAACGGTTATTCCGTATCCTTCGGCGCCGTAATGCGGTGATGCAGGGAGCGCCGGATGCGGTGAAAAAAGTGAATGTGCTGCGTTTCTTGTGGCAGGCCCATGGGCTCTTCCGCCGCCCCATGAAGTGCTCCATGCTCACTGCGCTGGATCTCAAGTCCAACCCCTGGTTGAACGTGGTGACCCGGTTGAGCGGCTTTGTGGCGAACCGGGTACTGCGGGGGAATTTTCGCTGGCAGACGCTGCCCGCGCCATTCACCTTGCACCTCAGTGGTTTGAACGTGAATGCGTTCGAGG
>NZ_LWEZ01000182.1:0-880 GCF_001634945.1 Alcanivorax sp. HI0044 | reverse complement strand
GAAGAGATTAAAGCTCGGCCGCGAGGGCGTATTGAGCCGCCGCCGGAGTTTAAACCGATCGCGACCTATGCGTATTCAGCGCAGCAGTTGCGGTCGCCGTTTAGTCCGCCCAAGGATCAGGAGTTGCTTCTGGTGCGCGAGGGCGTAAATGTCGAGCCGGATCTGGCTCGGCCAAAAGAATATCTGGAGCGTTTTTCGCTGGATGCGTTACGCATGGTTGGCACGATCACCAAGCCAGGCGAGCCGGTCCAGGCTTTGATTGCAGACCCTTCTGGAGCTGTGACAAGGGTGCGACCAGGCAATTACATGGGGAAAAACTTTGGCCGCGTGAAAGATGTTAGCGAGGTCAAGGTTGGTTTGATTGAAATCGTACCGGATGGTCGGGATGGCTGGGTAGAACGCGCCAGCAACGTCTCGATTTCCGAATAACAGTCGCTGGGGATCCAGTTATGAAATGTGCAACATTGAAAATAAAAAAGAGCGCTTCCCGGCGTCTGGCGGGGTTTCTGGCGGCAGGGGCACTGAGTGTCCTTAATGCCGTGGCAATGGCGGGGACATTGCAATCCATTGAAGCCAATTCCCTTTCCGGCGATAGCATGGAGGTACGTCTGCGCTTTGAGGGCGGTGTGCCGGAAGTCAAAGGCTATAGCATCGAAAAGCCGGCACGGATCGCGCTGGATTTGATCAATGCTGATAGCGATGTGTCAGGGAAACGGCAAAACCTGGGGGCTGGCAATGCGCGCAGTGTCACCATTGTCGAAGCCAAGGACGGAACGCGCCTGATCTTTAACCTGGAATCCCTGACAGGGTATTCCACCAGTGTTGATGGTAGTGACCTTGTGGTGGTGTTGGGTGATGAAGAGGCCAACACAGCAATGTC
>NZ_LWEZ01000181.1:0-1264 GCF_001634945.1 Alcanivorax sp. HI0044 | reverse complement strand
TTCCTCGCGGTGCAATCAGCCAATGCCGAAATAACACTGTATGACGATGACGGAACCAGCTTCAGCACTGACGGTTACATTAATGCTTTTTATGTAAACAACGACGTAGACCGTGCCGGCGATCAATTCGACCGCAGACAATCAAGAGTTAAAATGGGTTTCCTGCCAAACTATATTGGTTTCAATATGAAACGAGAAATAGGTGATCTTACACTGGGCGCAAGGTCATCCTTCTGGGTCACCATTAATGACAGTGAAACTGCCGCCACCGGCACGGCTATTGATGTACGTCAGTTTTATGGAACTATTGGTGGCAGCTTCGGTGAGGTGCTTATTGGTAAAGATTTCGGGCTCTTTGCTCGTTCCAACATCCTCCGCGACGAATTGCTCATTGGGTTTGGCCATTCCAGCGATGTCGTGGGCCTCGTTGATGGCGGTGGCGTATCTTTCGGGAATATCGGCACCGGCTATCCCTACGCCTTCCCAAGCTCGCAAATCACCTGGCGGAGCCCTGAAATGGGCGGTCTAAACATTGCAGTGGGGATTCTAGACCCATACGACACCAATGAAGTGGGTGCGCCAGGCAAGGCATATCAAGACACCCCAAGAGTAGAAAGTGAAATCAGCTACCAGGCAGACATTGGAGGAATGGAAATTTATACATGGGTTAACGGTGCTTATCAAAACTCCGAAAATACAGATAATACCGTTACTGATATCACATCAGAAGGCGTAGGTTACGGCGCTCAAATCAAAGCCGCTGACTTAACCCTCACCGCTTCCGGTTTTGATGCTACAGGTATCCATCCCTTGTTCACTAATAACGCTGGCCAACTCCCACTCCAGGAAGTTGATAGCAATGGCTACCTTATACAAGCGGGTTATCAAATCGGCAAAATGCGAGTTGCGGGAACCTATGGCCGAACCGAAGATGATGGCGTTACTGGTGGAACAGCGATTGATTACGAAAATAAAGGCGTAATTATAAGTTACGCAGCCAATGATTATCTTAACCTGGTAACCAACTTCAGTCGTGTTGAGCTGGATGACGAAACAGTAGGCGAAATAGAGACAACTGACACACTTGCACTGGGTGCCACGGTAGCCTGGTAATTAATAACCTCAAATATCAAAGGGTGAGCGCCATGGCACTCACCCTTTTTTACTGAATAAAATTATGGTAAGGCTGTGTAATTCGCTTTCTCAAGCGAGCCAGAGGGATAAAATCGCCGGCTTCCACGGCAGCACTAACGTCACAAATATC
>NZ_LWEZ01000180.1:0-13287 GCF_001634945.1 Alcanivorax sp. HI0044 | reverse complement strand
CTTTCCGGTGAAGCGCTGGCGATCCCCAACAGCAACGGCACCATCGTCGTCTTTCAGACCCAGGATGGCCATATAACGGCGCTGGACGCCACTACGGGGGATCAGGTGTGGGATTATGAAACCCCGGTGCCCACCCTGACCCTGCGTGGCCTGGCCCAGCCTGCCATTGCGGATGGTCGTGTTTATGCCGGTTTTGCCAATGCCAAGCTGGCGGCCCTGGACGCTGAGACCGGCGTGCCCGCCTGGGAGCAGCGTATTGCAGAACCCACCGGCCGCTCCGAGCTGGATCGCCTCACCGATATCGATGGCAACATGATTGTGGAAGGTGGCGGGGTTTTCGCCGTGGCTTTCCAGGGCAAGCTGGGCGTGGCGGACCAGATTAATGGCCGTCAGTACTGGGGCAAGGAAATGTCCAGTGCCCAGGTGATTAGTGCCAGCGGTGGTCGCTTGTTTGTGGCGGATGATGTTGGTGTGGTGCGGTCCGTGGACCAGCGCACCGGTAGCGTGCTCTGGCAACAGGACAAGCTGTACGGCCGCCGACTGACCGGCACTGCCGTGCAGGGCGACCTGATGGTGGTGGGTGATTTTGAAGGCTACCTGCACTGGATGGATGCGGATGACGGCACCCTGGTGGCCCGTAAGAAGCACGACGGTGACGGCTTTGCGGGTACCCCGGTCAGCTATGAAGACACCCTTTATGTGTTGAGTTACGACGGCAAACTGGCGGCCTACACGGTGCGCCCCAAATAACCGGTCCGGTTTCTCGATACCTGAAAAATCTGCGCCCCGCGCAGATTTTTTCGTTTGAATCCCCCTTTGGCGTTACCATAGCGCCGTTGAAACCTCGTTGAGATGACTATGAAGCCGGTAATCGCCCTGGTGGGGCGGCCCAATGTGGGCAAATCCACACTCTTCAACCGACTGACCCGTACCCGGGATGCCCTGGTGGCCGATTTCCCGGGGCTTACCCGTGACCGTAAATACGGGGATGGCCAGCTGGGCGGCTATTTGTACACGGTGGTGGATACCGGCGGTATCGGCGAGAACGATGACGGCATCGACGTGCCGATGACCAGTCAATCCCTGCAGGCCGTGGGCGAAGCCGATGTGGTGTTGTTTATGGTGGACGGCCGTGCCGGCCTGACCGCCGCCGATGAACAGATTGCCAGCGAGTTGCGCAAGCTGCCCAAACCCACCTACCTGATCGTTAACAAGACCGATGGGGTGGATGCGGATTCGGCCATGTCCGAGTTCTTTTCGCTGGGCCTCACCGAGGTGCTGCCGATCGCGGCGGCCCATGGTCGCGGTGTGACCAGCATGATCGAGCATATTCTGGAAGGGTTTACGGATCTGGAGTTGCTGCCGGAAGGCGAACATCGCACCTCCAAGAAGCCCGGCGAAGACAGCATTCGTGTGGCCGTGCTGGGGCGTCCCAATGTGGGCAAGTCCACCCTGATCAACCGCATGCTCGGAGAAGAACGGGTGGTGGTGTTCGACCATGCCGGGACCACACGGGACTCCATTGAAGTGCCATTCGAGCGCATGGGGCGCGCCTATACCCTGATCGACACCGCCGGGGTCCGGCGGCGCGGTAAAGTCTACGAAATGGTCGAGAAGTTTTCCGTGATCAAGGCGTTGCAGGCCATGGAAGCGGCCCAGGTGGTCGTGGTGGTCATCGATGCCCGCGAAGGCATTACCGACCAGGACCTGCACCTGTTGGGCTATGCCCTGGACAGCGGTCGAGCTCTGATGATCGCGGTGAACAAGTGGGATGGTTTGGAAGCGGACCATAAAGAGCGGGTGCGGGTGAATCTGGGGCGACGGCTGGAGTTCGCCCCCTGGGTGAAGATCAAGTTTATTTCTGCACTGCATGGCACCGGGGTGGGGGACCTCTGGGGCATGGTGGAGCAGGCCTGGGACAGCGCCTTTATCAAGATCGGCACCAACGAACTGACCCGGATGATGGAAGAAATCACCAACGGTCATCCGCCACCGCGCAATGGGCGCTTTCGCGCAAAATTGCGTTATGCTCACCTGGGCGGTAACAATCCGCCGACGCTGGTGCTGCATGGCAACCGCACGGAAGCCCTGCCTGCCAGCTACAAGAAGTTTCTGGAAAACCGTTTCCGCGAACTGCTGAAACTGGAAGGCACGCCGATCCGGCTGGAATTCAAGTCCGGTACGAATCCGTATGAAGGGCGCAAGAATGTGCTCACCGATCGCCAGGTGCATAAGCGCAAACGGATGATCAAGCGAATGAAAAAATAACCTGCCTCGCTGAGCAAGGAAGGAGGCCGGGGCAGGCAACACGGAGGATGCGTTATCAAACGCTGGGGGTATTGGGGGATAGCCGGTTGTTTAGGCGTGTTTTGCGCGTCTGCGCAAGCGATAGAACCAATGATGGAACCGGCCCAGCAGCCCGCCATGGTTCTTACCCCTGCCCGCGTGAGTCAGCCTCAATCCGAGGCCCCAGCCAGTGTCACAGTGATTGACCGCACGCTGATCGAAGCCAGCGGTGCCCGCGAGCTGTATGAAGTCCTGAAACTGGTCCCGGGTATGGCTGCGGTGAAGGTGGACGGCAATGTCCCTTCGGTAGCCTACCACCCCACCCAGGCCCGCGATCAGCGGCGCATGCTGGTGTTGCTTGATGGTCGCAGTCAGTATCAGCCGGGCCTGTCCCGGGTGAGCTGGAACGACATGCCGGTGGATATCCGCGATGTGGAACGTATTGAGGTTACCCGTGGTCCGGCGGCTGCCGCGTATGGTGCCAACGCTTTCACTGCCGTGATCAACATTATTACCCGTGACCCACGGGATATCAGCAAGAGCGGCGTGACCGTACAGGGCGGCAATAATGGTATCCGCGATGCGCATCTGGTTGGTGTTCACCGGCTGGAAAACGGGGCGCTGCGTGCTTCCGTGTCGCGACGGGCAGATAACGGCTATGACGAGCCCTTCGAAGGCGAGAGCCTGCCGGATGGCAAGCGCATTGAGACGCTCAACACCGAGTGGGTCTGGGACGCAGATGCCCGCAATACGCTCATGGTGCAGGCCGGTGGTAGCCGCAGCCGCCTGGAGCGCCAGCAGGAAGCCGGTGTTGCCGATATTGGCGAATACCAGGGCGACCCGGTGCAGAAAGGCGAGCGGGCATTTGTGTCGCTGCAATGGCAGCACAATTTCAGCCGGACCCATCAGCTGCAGGTCCATACTTACGGCCAGTACAATCAGGAAATCACCGACTTTAATGTCTGTTACCTGGACCCTGTGACCGGCCAGACCGGGCCCGGGGGCGGCCTGTTCTTCAGTCAGGAACTGCGCGATTTGTATTTGCAGAATGGCAGCGACATGGGGGCGACTTTTGCGGCCTTTCCGGCGGATGCCGATGCCACTAACCGTTATTTGACCTTGCAGGGTGCCGGTGCGCCTTTCTGTGCCGGCAGTGAGCTGGATATTCAGGAGGTGCGTTATGACCTGGAAATTCAGGATACCCTGCAGCTGACTCGCTGGGCACGACTGGTCAGTGGGGCAGAAATTCGCCATGACCGGGTACAGTCCGACAGCTACCTTGGGGGCACGCAAGACAATATCAGCTACCGTTTTTTTGGCAATCTGGCGCTGGATGTCCTTGATCCGGTAACGGTGAACCTGGGCGGCTATTGGGAGCGAGACCAGATCAGCGGTGATCATTTCAGCCCCCGCGCCGGCGTTAACTGGCGGCTGCTCCCGGGCCACCATCTGCGTTATGTGTATTCCGAAGCGCTGCGCACACCGGATATCTATGAAGAGCGCGCCAATATCAATATTCAGGCGCAAACCCTGTCACCGCCGTTTGCGGATAATACCCAGGCGTTGCTGGGCTGGGCGCCAGCGTACTTTTTTGTGACCCAGCAAAGCCCTGGCACTTTTGAGCCGGAGCGCATCCGTTCCTGGGAGGTTGGCTATTACGGGCAGTTTTCTGCGATAGAACTGGATGTGCGCTATTTTCAGGAAAGCCTGACGAACCTGCTGAGCACGGCACTCAATCCGTTTGAATTTGAACCGAGCAACGAAGGGTGGGTCAACCATCAGGGCACAGAAGCCCAGCTCTCCTGGCGCCCGAGTGTATCGCATTTATTCCGTGTTACCGGCGCCCACATTCACACCGACACTAACGTGAAGACCGAGCGGCGTCTGGCTGCCCGGGATTCTGGCAGTGCCCTGTGGTCGTGGCAGTTCAGCCGCCAATGGGCGTTTTCATCCGCGTATTATCTGTCCAATGATTATAACGATAACGTTTTTGAGCGTGCGGACGTGCAGCTCCGCTTTCGCCACCGTGCCGGCCCCACGGAGCTGGAATGGCGGGCAGTTGTTCAGCATGGGCTCAATAAGGCCCCGGTGGTTTTTGCAGAGAATCACTACCAGCAAGATCGAATGTGGCTGGGTGTGACGGTGAGGATATAGCCGGATGCAAAGCAGGCATGGACGCGCACTGGTTCTTCTTTTGTTGCTGGCAACGGCTGGCGGTGCGTTGTCCTCGCCGGCGCAAACCGTACACGTACTGGCTGAGCCCAGCCCCTTCAAGGATGTGTTTGTGCTTTCGCTGGCGCAGGATCTGCCGGCGAACCTGCGTGTCGTCGATGAGCCCGAGGTGGCGGATGTACTGGTTGCCCTCGGCGATGCCGCCTTTACCCGTGCCATGGCCCAGGGAAAACCGTTGTTGGGGGTCCATGTCAGCCGTGCCTTGAGTGAAAAGGCCGTGCAAGAGGGGTACCGGTGTGCGGCGATCTGGGCGGGGGTCAGCCTGGCGAATCAGTTGCAGTTGGTGCGGACCATGATGCCTCTGGCCCGCCGGGTTGGCGTGGTACTGGGGGCGGACAGCGTTTGGCCTGCCGAGCTGGTGCGTGGTTTTCGCGGGCCGCTCAAGCTGGAGTTGTTGCCGGTCAAAAATGCCCGGGACCTGGGTGACACCCTGCGTGAGAATCTCAATCATCTCGACGCCATTGTGCTTCCGGTGGACGACGCTCTGCTCGGGCCAGATGCCGCCAAGCTGGTGTTGTTGACTAGCTACCGCCAACGCCGGCCAGTGTTTGGCCCGGATCTGACATTTGTGAATGCGGGCAGCGTGGCATCGTACTATGCCAGCGGTAGCGATCTGGTCAGCGAAGCGGTTCAGCGGCTGCGTGTTTTTGCTGACACGGGAGAGTGGGGTGCCTCTGCCTTTGTGTCTCGCCCGTCGGTGGTGGTCAATGAGCACGTTGCCAGCAGTTTTGACATGCATTATCGGGATAGTGGGGCACTTCAGGATGCCCTGCAAAAAGCCGGGGAGGCGCCATGACGCGTGCCGATGTACCGCGCAAAGGCCCGGGGATTCGCAAGCAATTGCAAGTTCTGGGGCTGGTTCCTGCACTGTTCATGCTGGGCCTGTTGTTGGTGGCATTAACGTGGCAGCGCTTTGAGGACGCGGATCGGGACCTGCATGAACTGGGCAGTTTTTTGGCTCAGCAGATTGCTTCGGCATCGGAATACGGCGTATTGGCGGGCAATTACACGGACTTGCGCCGCCAGGCTCAGCTGGCCATGCAGCGGGCGGATCTGCAGTACGTGGTGTTTCGCGATGGTGATGGTCAGGTGCTGCTGTATGAGGGGCGAGACCGCGAGGAAAGCAACAACGAGATCATCGAATTTCATTCCGGCATTTATCGTCAGGCGGTGGCACCAGAAGGCATGCTGGAAGGCCCGGTGGAGCGCGATGACAGACCGGACCGCATTGGTGAGGTGGTGCTTGGCATGTCGAGTGCCCGATTGTTGGCACGGCAAAAGGAAATTTTGCTGGCCAGCATGATTCCTGCCTTCTTCGCCATGATCCTGGGGCTCTGGATTGCCCACTATCTGGCGCGCCAGATTGCCGCACCACTGGGTTACCTGTCGGGTCTGCTGCGGACCCTGCGCCAGGGGGAATACTCTGTGCGGGGCAACAGCCGTTTGCAGGGTGAGTTGGGCGAACTGCAGGACAATATCAACGAGCTGGCCGGCGCGCTGGAAGGCGCCCGGCACACGCAGCAGGTGGCCATGACAGAATTGCAGCAAGCCCATCGTCAGGCGGAAACCGCCAGCCAGGCCAAAAGCGATTTCCTGGCCATGATGAGCCACGAGCTGCGCACCCCCATGAATGGTGTGCTGGGGATGCTGCAATTACTGGAAGAAACGGCCCAGAACGAGGAGCAGCACGAATACACCGAAGCGGCGCTGGAATCCACCGGTCATCTGCTGGATGTGATTAACGATATCCTCGATTTTTCGCGTATCGAAGCCGGGCGCATGGACCTGGACCCGTCATTCTTCGAATTGCGCCCCCTGCTGCAGAACTGTGTCGCCACTTTTCGTTATGTGGCGGAAAGCAAAGGGCTGTATCTGCGCCTTGAGGGCGACGAAGTGCTGGCAGGCAGGGTGGCGAGGAGTGACCCGACCCGGTTGCGCCAGGTGCTCAGTAATCTGATTTCCAATGCGGTGAAGTTTACCCAGGAAGGGGGCGTCACTGTCACCGTATCGGTGCTGCCGGTTCGGGGAGACTGGCTGGACCTGAGTGTTGCCGTGGCCGATACCGGTATTGGTATTCCAGAGTCCAAACGTTCAAGCCTGTTTAAGGCGTTCTCACAGATTGATTCCTCCACCTCGCGCCGTTTTGGTGGCACCGGGCTGGGGCTGGCGATTGCGCGCAAACTCAGTGAAATGCTCGGTGGCACCCTGTCAGTAGGTAGCCGGGAGGACGAGGGCAGTGTCTTTACGCTGTCGTTGCGCCTGTTGTGCCGTGAGCAGCCGGCGGACAGTGGGCCGGCGGGGCCGGCCAGCCCGATTGAACCGGAGCAACATGTCCTGCATGGGCTGGTGCTGCTGGTGGAAGACAATGTGGTCAATGCCATGGTGGCGCGGCGTATTCTGGAGCAGATGGGCGTCACCGTGGTGACGGCAAGTAATGGCGAGGAGGCGCTGGGAAAAGCGCGCCAGCGAGACTTTGATTGCATTCTCATGGACGTGCAGATGCCGATAATGGATGGCCTGGAGGCCACCCGGCAATTGCGACAGTGGGAGCGGGAACAGGGCCGGGCGCCCATGCCGGTGGTGGCGTTGACCGCCAATGCCATGCATGAGGAACGCGAACGTTGCCTGGCGGTAGGTATGAACTCCCACCTGGCCAAGCCGTTCCGCCGTCAACAGTTGGCGCGGGTGCTCAGTCCGTATCTGACTCCTGGACGTGTTCCACCCGGGCAGTAACTTCGCCGTCGACCAGTCGGGTGGTCAGGGTGTCACCAGCCTGTAATTGGCTTACAGAGCGCACCGCATCCTCTCCCTTGAAGGTAATGCTGTATCCCCGCGCCAGGGTTTCCAGCGGGCTGGCTGTTTGCAGGCGCTTACTCAGCCCGGCCAGCTGCACTTGCTGTTGTTGAATCTGCCGCTGTATGGGTTGTGGCAATCGCTTGTTCAGGGCTGCCAGCTGTTGCTGGCGGTCCAGCAGAAGCCGCTCTGGTGATAGCCGCGCCAGGCGTTGCTGGCTGGGCTGCAGGCGGCCATGGAGTAGAGTGAGGCGGTGCTGCATCTGTCGTTGCAGGCGATTGTGCAATTCATCCAGTCGCTGGCTGCTTTGCTCAAGGTGCTGGCGAGGGGAGCGAAGCCGCTGGCTCAGATGGCGCAGGCGCTCCTGCGGGGTGCGGAGTTGTTGCGCCATGACCCATCGCAACCGCCGGTGCAGGCCGGCAAGACGCTGGCTGACCACCGACAGGTCAGGGCTCACCAGTTCCGCGGCGGCGGAAGGGGTCGGAGCGCGCAGATCGGCGGCAAAATCGGTCAGCCCGGTGTCCACCTCATGGCCCACGGCAGAGACAATGGGAATGGGGCACTCGGCGACCGCCCGGGTCAGGGCTTCGTCGTTGAAGGCCCACAAATCTTCCAGAGACCCGCCGCCCCGACCAATAATCAGCACGTCGCATTCGTTGCGTGTCACCGCCAGTTCCAGCGCCTGGCGCAGCTGTGCCGGCGCATCGGCACCCTGCACCGCTGCCGGATAAATCACCACGGGAATGGACGGGCAGCGCCGTTGCAGTACCTGGAGAATATCGCGAATGGCAGCGCCACTGGGGGAGGTGATTACCCCAATCTGGTTGGGCCAGGCAGGCAGTGCCTGTTTGCGGTCCTGGGCGAACAGTCCCTCGCTCTGAAGTTGGGCTTTGAGCGCGTCGAACTGGGCCTTGAGGGCGCCCTGGCCGGCGGGCTCCATGTGTTCGACCACAATCTGGAAATTGCCGCGGGGCACATACAGGGTGATTTTGGCGCGCACCAGTACCTGCTGGCCGTTTTGGGGTGAGAAATCCAGCAACCTGTTGCGATTTCGAAACATGGCCCCATTAATCTGGGCACGCGTGTCTTTCAGGCTGAAGTACCAGTGGCCGGAGGCCGGACGGGAAAAGTTGGACAGTTCGCCCTGTAGCCAGATCAGGGGGAAAGAGCTTTCCAGCAGGCCCTGGGCATCCAGGTTCAACTGGCTGATGGACAGCGGTTCGGCGCGGGATGAAATGGTCATCGCGGGAGGGTAGCCCGTTTTTTTGAACCCTGCCAGCGGTGATTGTGTGGTTAGCCGGTAATGTCGTATAATCGCCCGCTTAATTTAACGGGGTGCCTGTCTCATTCTGGGTGCTGCCGCTCCGCCCGGTGGCATCCGCCAGGCTCCCCCCTCACTTCCTACGGTGCAATATGCTCAGAATTGCCCAAGAAGCATTAACGTTTGATGACGTTTTGCTTGTGCCTGCCCATTCCAATGTGCTGCCCAAGGACGTGTCCCTGAAATCCAAATTGACCCGGGACATCGCTCTTAACATTCCCCTGGTATCCGCAGCCATGGATACGGTTACCGAGCATCGCCTGGCCATTACCATGGCGCAGGAAGGGGGTGTCGGTATCCTCCATAAAAGCATGGATATCGAAGACCAGGCGCGTAATGTACGCATGGTCAAGAAATACGAATCCGGTGTGGTCAAAGACCCGATTACCGTCAGCCCTGATACCACAGTTGCCGAATTGATCCGCATCACTGATGCGAACAACATTTCCGGCGTTCCGGTGGTTGAGAAAAACGGAGAAGGTGACAAGGTGGTTGGCATTGTCACCAGCCGTGACACCCGTTTCATCACCAACTACGACCAGTGTGTGAAAGACATCATGACCGGCAAGGACCGGCTGGTGACAGTGCAGGAAGGTGTTGGTGCTGATGAAGTTCAGGCACTGCTGCACAAGCATCGCATCGAGAAAGTCATTGTGGTGAACGCTGCCGGCGATCTGCGCGGCATGATCACCGTGAAAGATATCGAAAAAGCGGCCAAATACCCTAATGCCTGCAAGGACTCCCAGGGGCGCCTCCGTGTGGGTGCGGCAGTGGGCACCGGGGCCGGCACCGACGAGCGCGTTGCTGCGTTGGTGGAAGCCGGGGTGGATGTGATCGTGGTGGATACTGCACACGGCCATTCCCAGGGTGTGATCGACCGTGTTGCCTGGGTGAAGAAGCATTTCCCCGAGGTGCAAGTGATCGGCGGCAATATCGCCACGGCCGCTGCAGCCAAAGATCTGGTGGCTGCTGGCGCCGATGCGGTGAAAGTGGGTATCGGCCCTGGCTCTATCTGTACTACCCGTATCGTGGCCGGTATTGGTGTGCCGCAGATTACGGCTATTTCTGATGTGGCCGCGGCGCTGCAAGGCACCGGCGTGCCCTTGATCGCCGACGGCGGTATCCGCTTCTCCGGTGATATTTCCAAAGCCGTTGCCGCTGGCGCCAGCGCCATCATGATCGGTTCCCTGCTGGCCGGCACTGAAGAAGCGCCGGGTGAGGTCGAGTTGTTCCAGGGGGGCTACTACAAGGCTTACCGTGGCATGGGCTCGCTGGGTGCCATGTCTGGCTCCACCGGTTCCTCCGACCGTTACTTCCAGGATGCTGCTGCCGGCATCGAGAAACTGGTACCGGAAGGCATCGAAGGGCGTGTGCCTTACAAAGGGCCGATGAGCGCTATCGTGCACCAGCTGATGGGTGGCCTGCGTGCTTCCATGGGCTACACCGGCTGCGCCACCATCGAAGAGATGCGCACCAAGCCGGAGTTCGTGAAGGTAACGAATGCCGGGATGAAAGAGTCCCACGTGCACGATGTGACGATTACCAAGGAAGCGCCGAACTACCCGGTGGGGTAATTCGGGGTCTGTTGTGACTTGAAGGGGGTCGGATGTCCGAGGTCGGACGTCTGACGCCAGAGCCGGTCGGAGACATCTCCGGCCGTTTTGCTTTTAAAGCGTCCGACGTCAGGCATCCGGCGTCAGACCCGTAACCAACAAGGTCCGGCGCCAGCCGTCGGCAACCACCGCGGGATAGAACCCCATGCAAGACATCCATGCCCAGCGCATCCTGATTCTGGACTTCGGTTCCCAATACACTCAGCTGATTGCTCGCCGCGTGCGGGAAATCGGTGTGTACTGCGAAATTCGTGCCTTCGACATGACCGCTGAAGAGCTCAGCGAGTTTGCACCCAAAGGCATTATTCTTTCCGGTGGGCCGGAGTCGGTGACTGCAGCAGAGACGCCCCGCGCTCCGCAGGCCGTGTTTGACGCAGGCATTCCGGTGCTGGGTATCTGTTACGGCATGCAGACCATGGCCGAGCAGTTGGGCGGCAAGGTCATCGCCGGTGAGAAACACGAGTTCGGTTACGCCCGCGTGGAAAAGGCTGAAGCCAATGCGCTGCTGGACGGCATCGTCGACCATGAAGAGCAGGGTAAGGAATTTCTCGACGTATGGATGAGTCATGGTGATCGTGTCGGCGAGATGCCGGCGGGTTTCGTGGCGACCGCTACCACCGGCAGCTGCCCCATCGCCGGCATGGCCAACGACGAAAAGCGCTTCTATGGTATCCAGTTCCATCCGGAAGTGACCCATACCTTGCAGGGCGGCCGCCTGCTGGAGCGCTTCGTGCGCGAGCTGTGTGACTGCGAAGCCCTGTGGACCCCGAGCAACATCATCAGCGATGCCATCGACACCATCCGCGAGCAGGTAGGTACCGACGAAGTCATCCTGGGCCTGTCCGGCGGGGTGGATTCCTCCGTGGTGGCGGCGCTGCTGCACAAGGCCATCGGTGACCAGCTCACCTGCGTGTTCGTGGACAACGGCCTGCTGCGTCACCAGGAAGGTGACCAGGTCATGGAAATGTTCGCCGACAGCATGGGCGTGAAAGTGATTCGCGTGGACGCGGAAGACAACTTCCTCGGCAAGCTGGCCGGCGAGGCGGATCCGGAGAAGAAGCGCAAGATCATCGGCAATACCTTTATTGATATTTTCGACGAAGAAGCGGGCAAACTGGAGAATGCCAACTGGCTGGCCCAGGGCACCATCTACCCGGATGTGATCGAATCCGCCGCCAGCAAGACCGGCAAGGCCCATGTGATCAAGAGTCACCACAACGTGGGTGGCCTGCCGGAAGATATGAAACTCAAGCTGGTGGAGCCCCTGCGCGAACTGTTCAAGGATGAAGTGCGCAAGATCGGCCTGGAGCTGGGGCTGCCCTACGACATGGTCTACCGCCATCCCTTCCCGGGGCCGGGTCTGGGTGTGCGTATCCTCGGCGAAGTGAAGAAGGAGTATGCCGATACCTTGCGCCTGGCAGACCATATCTTCATCGAAGAGCTGCGCGCCGCTGGTCTGTACCACAAGACCAGCCAGGCGTTTGCCGTGTTCCTGCCGGTCAAGTCAGTGGGCGTGGTAGGCGATGCCCGTCGCTACGAATATGTGGTGGCTCTGCGTGCGGTGGAAACCATCGACTTCATGACGGCCCGCTGGGCGCATCTGCCCTATGAATTCCTGGAACTGGTCTCCAGCCGCATCATCAACGAAATTCCGGGCATCAGCCGGGTGACCTACGATATCTCGTCCAAGCCACCGGCGACGATTGAGTGGGAATAAGCCACGCAAAATACAAAAGGCGGCCCAATGGCCGCCTTTTTTATGGGCACCGGAAAGCTTAAGAACAAATCCGCATCAGGTGCGTGATCAGGTCTACCTGTCGGCGGAAGTTGTTCTTTTGCAGCAATGATTTGATGTTGGTGCGAATGGTGCTGATGGCCAATTCCAGTTGTTCGGCCGCTTCGGCGGTGTTGGTTCCCTTGAGCAGGCAGAGGCAGACGCGGGCCTCTGCCTCGGTAGCGCTGATGACCTTGCGGATCTCGGCAATGCTGGGGGTGCGGCAGACATTGGGATCGAAGATTTCCACCAGAACATTGCTGTTGTTGCTTTGTCGGTTGTGTACCGGGGTGATGGAGACCCGCAGGGGCAGGGCGTCGGTTTGCAGGTAAAGGGTGTCGCTGTCGTCCAGGGCGCCGGTCTTGCCGGTAATGAATAGCATCAGCTGGGTGTAGAAATCCTTGCCGAACTGTTGATCCCTGAAGGCGATCTCCCGGCTATCCTGATCGATCGTGAATGCCTTGTAGCGTCTGCCTATCTCCACAAAGGCCGGGCTGGCACTGACCAGGAGCGAGACTGGCGAAAACACGGCAACGGGCTGTTTCAATACGGCGATGCTGCTTTGCAGGTCCTTGAAGCTCTGCTCCGAGCGGTGCAGGCGCTCGTACAAATCGAGGGCAATTTCGGCGTGTTTTTTCAGTCGCGAGAGCAGTGCCATTTCCGGCTTGCTGAACACCCGGCTGCCTTTTTGGCGATTGAATACCAGTACCACGTGCTGCTGGTACTTGTTGGTAAAGGCGATGGTGGCGCTGTCGATAATCCCGGCGGCGCGTATCCAGGTGCGGGAGAAGGCGGGCATGTCTGCCAGGAAATCGCTCTCCGGGTCCCCATCGGCGTAGCTGAACAGAGCGTTGGGGCCGGTTTCCAGTGCCCGGGCGATGGCCTTGTCCTTGAACACCAGGCCGGTCTTGAGCATCAGCGGGACCACACCGGGCGGATAGCCCACGGCCCAGCCATACAGCCCTTTCAGTTGCGGCTCTTTCTGTATCACGGCCAGGCAACAGCTGGCCAGGTCAAAGGTGTCGCGGATGTTGCGCAGAAAGAGGTCGAAGCCGTCCTTGTGCTCAACACAGCTGTAAAGGCTGGTGACCAGATCATCCAGTATGTCTGCCTGGGTGTCGTCCGGTCCGAGCTGTTCGGTACTGGACCTGGACCGGCCGTTTTCTACCCGCGACAGATGGATAAGTTGGTTTTTATCGGCTGCAGGCATTTCCGTTTACCACCCCCCTCATACAGTGCTGTCCCCCCGGATAATTGTTAACTGGTTC
>NZ_LWEZ01000179.1:0-898 GCF_001634945.1 Alcanivorax sp. HI0044 | reverse complement strand
CGCGGCGATGGCGTTCAGGCCAGACGGGCAAGCCGCCGCTCTGCCACACAACCGTGGGCTGAGCGGGTACCGGGGGCAAATATCCCCGACCGCCGACACCGCGGGTGACCGTGAGTTTTACCACCCCGGCCTCACCGGCAAGCGCAGCAACGCCCTCGTTAAGGGCAGCGTCCAGTCGGGATTCATCGGGCAGCGCAATGCCCAGTGCTCGCAGCCCACCAACCAGGCGGGCACGATGCCGCGGCCACAAGGGCTGTTCACCGGAGGCGGCCACGCGCACGGTTTCGAACACACCGTCTCCGTAGGCGAAACCGCGGTCACGGGGATTCAGTGGCATTACACCTTCTTGAACAGCAAGGTGCCGTTGGTGCCACCGAAACCGAACGAGTTGGACAGCGCGTAGTTGATGGTACGTTCCTGCGCCTGGTTCGCCACGAAGTTCAGATCGCAGCCTTCGTCCGGGTTATCCAGATTGATGGTGGGCGGTGCCACTGAGTCGCGTATGGCCAGAATGGAGAAAATCGCCTCCACTGCACCCGCCGCACCCAGCAGGTGCCCGATCATGGATTTGGTGGAGCTGACCGCCAGATTATGGGCATGGTCGCCAAACAGAGTTTTCACTGCCATGGCTTCCGCCACATCCCCCATTTGCGTGGAGGTGCCGTGGGCATTGATGTAATCCACCTGGGTCGGCTCGACACCGGCATTGCGAAGCGCATTGCGCATGGCCCGCATGGCGCCGTCGCCACCTTCCGCCGGGGAGGTGATATGGTAGGCATCATCACTCATGCCAAACCCTGCCAGCTCCGCATAAATCGTGGCGCCACGGGCCTTGGCGTGCTCGTACTCTTCCAGCACCACCGCGCCGGCACCATCGGCCAGCACGAAGCCATCCCGA
>NZ_LWEZ01000178.1:0-698 GCF_001634945.1 Alcanivorax sp. HI0044 | reverse complement strand
TGATCAACTCCCTGGCCACCTATGCCCGCGCCAACGAGTATGGTTTCCTCGAGTCTCCGTACCTGAAGGTTATCGACGGCAAGGTCAGCGAAGAAATCGAATATCTGTCCGCGATTGAAGAAGCCGAGTGCGTGATTGCGCAGGTAGACGCGAAAATGACTGAGGACGGCGGTTTCGAAGAAGACTTCGTTACTGTGCGTCACCGTTACGAATTTACCGTGATGGAACGTGACACCATTACCCATATGGATGTCTCTCCCCGTCAGGTGGTATCCGTGGCCGCGTCCCTGATCCCGTTCCTTGAGCACGATGATGCGAACCGTGCCTTGATGGGCTCCAACATGCAGCGTCAGGCTGTGCCCACCCTGCGTGCTGACAAGCCGTTGGTCGGTACTGGTTTTGAGCGTCATGTGGCCCGCGATTCCGGTGTCTGTGTGGTTGCCACCCGTGGCGGTATCGTCGACAAGGTGGATGCGTCCCGGATCATCGTGAAAGTGAACGATGACGAAGTGAGCGAAGGTGAAGCGGGTGTAGATATCTACAACCTGACCAAATACACCCGCTCCAACCAGAACACCTGCATCAACCAGCGTCCGCTGGTGAAAGTGGGTGATCGGGTTGCTGCCCGCGACATCATGGCTGACGGTCCGTCCGTTGACATGGGTGAGCTGGCCCTGGGCCAGAACATGCGCGTGGCG
>NZ_LWEZ01000177.1:0-602 GCF_001634945.1 Alcanivorax sp. HI0044 | reverse complement strand
AGCCAGGCTCTTGCTTTGCGATGCTCTTTTTTCCACACCTTGAACAGGGACCGGTACCAGGCTAGGGCAGCGGAAATCACACCCGGCTCCGCCAGGGTGTGCTTGGCATTATCCAGATAGAGCTCCGGCTCCCAATCGGGAGACCAGCGCCGCCATAGCGCTTCCACGCCATCCAGGTCGCCGCGCTTGAGCCAGGCTTCCGGGGCCAGCGGCAGCTGGAAAAACTGCATGTAGCCGCTCAGCAATACTTGCTCCGGCACTTTCAATAACGCTTGGGGAATCCGCCGGATGGGCGGAATAGACAAGGCACTGAATGAGCAGAAGGTCTCCGGGGACTGCGCGCAAGCCAGATACCCCACCGCGGCGCCCCAGTCGTGCCCAACCAGATGCACACGACCGCCCAGCTGTGCGGCAAAAACCATCAGGTCGTCCACGGCAGCATACAGGGAATAATCACCGTTACCGGGCTGGCAACCGGGCGCATAGCCGCGCAACGCTGGCGCGATAGCCGTATAACCGGCATCCGCCAGAGCATTGATCTGCACCGCCCAGTTTTCATAAGTGTCGGGAAAACCGTGCAACAGAATCACCGGCTCACCATT
>NZ_LWEZ01000176.1:0-902 GCF_001634945.1 Alcanivorax sp. HI0044 | reverse complement strand
GCGCGCCTGCAGTTCCTCTACCAGAAACGCCTGGCGGGCCGCTTCATCCCAGTCGTTGTAACTGCCAAGCTGCAGATAGCGGGTAATCGCATTCAGCACCTCACTGTGGCGGGTGGATTCCTGGCGGATATCCAGCCGCAACAGGGTAATCCCGAAGCAGTTCAGGCGGCGCAGGGTGTTCTTCAAATCACCGTCGGCGATATCGCTCAACCCCACGGCGCGTAACGAGCGATCCAGCATCTGCAGCGGCGCCATCAGTTCTTCGCGGCGCAGGTACGCGTCCCCCTCCGGCACCGGCAAGCCTTCCACCTGCGCTTCCATTTGGCGACGGGTCAGGCGCAGGCGGCTGCGCACATCGCGCAACAACACCCGGTACGGTTCGTGGGTGGGGCCCGTGGCGGCCAGCAGTTCCTCACTGGCGGCTTTCATGGACAAGTCCGCCAGCAAATTCTCCACATCCCGCAGGTACAGATCCGCCGCCATCCAGCGCGCCAGCAGCAACACTTCGCGGGTCACCGGGGCGGTGACGTTGGGGTTGCCGTCCCGGTCACCGCCCATCCATGAGGCCAGCTTCACCGGCGCCCAGTCTGCTGGCGGCGCGGGCAGGCCCTGCTCGGCCAGCTGCGCTTCCAGCCGGCGTAAGACATCCGGTACGGCCTGCCACAGGGATTGCTCAATGGTGGCAAAGCCCCATTTGGCTTCGTCCACCGGGGTGGGCTTTTCACGGCGGATTTCATCGGTGCACCAGGCCGCCAGGATCACCCGGCGCAGCCGTTCACGGCGCAACTGGCGCTCGTCATCATTAAGATCGGAACGGTCCAGCTCACTGAGCAGATCAGCCATCTGGTCATACTTGCGAATCAGGGTGCGACGAGTGACCTCGGTGGGGTGCGCGGTCAGCA
>NZ_LWEZ01000175.1:0-1375 GCF_001634945.1 Alcanivorax sp. HI0044 | reverse complement strand
CTGTGATGTGCTGGTAGAGGTTCATACCGAAGAAGAGCTGCACCGGGCGGTAGCCTTGAACGCCGAGCTGATCGGTATCAATAACCGTAACCTGCACACGTTTGAAACCAGCCTGGACACCACGCTGACGCTGGCACAACAAGTGCCGGGTGATCGCATGGTGGTGACTGAAAGTGGTATCCACAGCAGCGCTGACGTGCAATTGATGCGCAAGAGCGGCATCCACAGTTTTCTGGTCGGCGAAGCCTTCATGCGCGCTGAAGACCCGGGCGCTGAACTCAAGAAGCTGTTCTTCTGAGCGTACGAGTTGCGAGGTTTGTAGATCGGCTTAGCCGCGCAGCGGCGTAAGCCGACAAACCGCGTTGGGTGAGAGGATTTGGAATGACAGGAAAGTCACCTCAGGAATGCCTGGGTATGGAGGACATCCGTGCCGAAATCGACCGTAGCGACAGGCAAATCATTGCATTGTTGGGAGAAAGGGCGGGGTATGTACATGCTGCCGCGGCCTTCAAGACCAGCGAGGATGGGGTGCGTGCGCCGGAGCGTTTCAGAGCCATGCTCCAGACCAGAAGATATTGGGCAGAGCAGGAAGGGCTGGATGCGGACATGGTTGAAGATCTGTACCGGAACTTGGTGGAGCACTTCATTCAGAAGGAAATGAAAGCCTTTCAGAAACGCTGATGGATCTCACCGTTCAAATGCAAGCGGCCGCGCCCAGACTCTGGGCGCGGCCGCTTGGTTTTCAGTATCGGATGGTGTTCGACGCGCAGCTATTAACTATTCATTATTAACGGTTAACTGCTTTTTACCGCGTCCCGTACACCACCATGGTCTTGCCTTTTACGGAGACCAGACCCTGTTCCTCCAGGTTCTTGAGTACCCGGCCCACCATTTCCCGGGAGCAGCCGACAATGCGGCCGATTTCCTGGCGGGTGACCTTGATCTGCATGCCGTCCGGGTGCGTCATGGCATCGGGCTGCTTGCACAGGTCCAGCAGGGTGCCTGCAACACGGCCAGTCACATCCAGGAATGCCAGGTCCCCCACCTTGCGGGTGGTGGCACGCAGGCGGCCAGCGATCTGGGCGGACACCGTGAACAGGATGTCGGCGTCTTCGCGGGCCAGCTGCCGGAATTTGGCATAGCTCACCTCCGCGACTTCGCATTCGCTCTTGGCTTTCACCCAGGCGGAACGCGAGGGGTCGTTTTCAAACAGCCCCATTTCACCGAAGAAATCCCCTTCATTGAGATACGCCATGATCATTTCGCGACCATCGTCGTCCTCGATCATGACCGTCACAGAGCCTTTCAGGATGTAATACAGCGCATCCGATTCATCGCCGGCATAGATAATGGTGCTTTTCGCCGGATATTTACG
>NZ_LWEZ01000174.1:0-575 GCF_001634945.1 Alcanivorax sp. HI0044 | reverse complement strand
TCAAGCTCAATGGGCAGACCCCCAGGGCGCTGAGTGAGGTGGCCGCGCTGTTGCCAGTGTTGGCGTTGCACCCTACTTCTGTTGAGTTGGTTTTTGGGTCATCGCAGCTTCGGCGGCGCTTTATGGACTGGGGAATGTTCCACGTGGAACATCAGTTTATGCCTGTGTGGCGCGCCGGCTCGGCAGCCCTCAGGCAGCGCAATGCCCTGTTGCGCACCGGCCGTCCGAGTTCGAGAGAACTGGGCTTTTGGAATCAGCAACTGGCCCAGACTTCTGATAGAATCGAAGGGTTACGCAGGGGCTATCTGGCTGCGCTACAGCGTGGTTTGGATGAGGCCTTGGTGGTATTGGCTCCCGAGCTGAAAATTCGGCTCAGGCTGCAAACAGGGCTGCAGAAAGATGAGTCCTATGGGCAGGCCCTGGAGCGGCTTCAGCCAGATGATCTACGGCGTGGCTTCAGCCAGGCTGGATTCCATCGCAGTGATATTCGTATTGAAAGTCATGGCGTTGTGGCCCGCGACCGTTTATCCCGTGGGCAGGCCAAATTGGTGGCCTATGGCATGGTGTTGGCCCAG
>NZ_LWEZ01000173.1:0-680 GCF_001634945.1 Alcanivorax sp. HI0044 | reverse complement strand
GCATCAACGCCAGGTTGGTAAAGGCACCAATGGCCATAAAGGCCGCATGTCCGAGACTCACCTGCCCGGTATGACCACTGATCAGCATCAGCCCCAGGCCGGCCAGGGACCACACCAGAACGGCGGTTAGTTCGCCCAGATAGTAGCTGCCAAGCACCCAGGGCGCCGCCAGCAGCAACGCTGCCAATATCGCGTACTGGGCCAGGTGCCAGCGGCCTTCAAACAGGTTGATATCGTCGTCGTAACGGCTTTTAAAACGATTACTCATGGCCTACACCTTCTTCTGGCTGATCTGTGCGAACAGGCCACCGGGGCGCAGAATCAGCACCAGCAGCATCAGCACATAGGGAGCAATCTGGCCGACCCCGGAAGGCAGATAGCGGCCCGCGAACGGCTCCACGATGCCCACCAACAATCCACCCAGCAACGCGCCGGGCAAGGAGCCCAGCCCACCAATTACCGCAGCGGCGAAGGCCTTGATACCAAACAGCAGCCCCACCGACGGCTCCACGGCGCCTTTGGCAGCAAACATGACCCCGGCAATAGCGGCCACCACCCCGGACAGGGCCCAGACAATGGCGTTGATCCGCTTCACCGGAATGCCCATGTAGTAAGCGGCCATCTGGTTCTGGCTGCTGGCCTGCATGGCCACACCGAGGCGGGTACGGGCAAAGAAGAAG
>NZ_LWEZ01000172.1:0-1318 GCF_001634945.1 Alcanivorax sp. HI0044 | reverse complement strand
CGCCAGACCGTCCTGCACCGGCGAAAACAGCACATCGCTGACCCGTTTATGCAGCTGGTGCTGGTCCAGCATGAAACGCGCCCAGTCATAGTCCTTGCGATCCGCCAGCACGAACTTCACCTGATGGTGCGCCTTGAGCAGGGGGATATTCTCCAGACGATTATTGTGCTGTTCCCCGGAGCCCGGCGCTTTCAGGTCCATGACCACAGAAACGCGCTCATCCACTCCGGCAATATCCATGGCACCACCGGTCTCCAGGCTCACCTGGTAACCGTCATCACACAGCGCCGTAAGCAACGGCAGGCAATTCGGCTGGGCCAGCGGTTCGCCACCGGTCACCGTCACGTAGTGCGCCCCATGGGCGGCTACCTGCTCGCGAATCGCCGCCAAGGTCCATTTCTCCCCTCCGGAAAAGGCATATTCCGTATCACACCAGACACAGCGCTGCGGGCAGCCGGTCAGGCGCACGAAGACCGTCGGGCAGCCCACGGTGCGGGATTCACCCTGTAGGGAATGGAAAATTTCGGTAAGACGGAGTTCCACAACATCTCCTGAGGGCCCCTTAATCGTCGGTTGGGGCGGAAATGCGCGGATTCTATCACCTTTACCGGCCTCTGTGCCGCCGGTAAAGGGACAGGAAGGGGTTACGGGTTGAGCTGGTCCAGCAGGCTCTTGGCCTGGCCGGCTTCGCTGCTATCCGGGTATTGCTTGATCAGCTTGTGCAGATTGACCTTGGCGGGCGAAACCTCACCGGCCTTGGCCTGCATGACGGCCAGAATATAGAGGCTTTTCGGGGCCTTGCTATGGTCCGGGTAATCGTCGGCCACCGCCTGAAAATGGCCTTCCGCCTTCTTCAAATCCGGCTCTTTCTGGTCACTGTATAGCTTGCCCGCCCAGAAATGGGCGTTGGCCCGGGACATTCCCTGCGGGAATTCACCCAGATACGCCTCGAAACCGGCAATGGCACCCTTGAAGTCACCACTGACCAATTTGTCTTTGGCGGCATTATAGGCGGCACGGTCCGCTTCCGGGTCATTATCCCCTTCAGCGCCGTCCTCTGGCTGCTCGGTCTGTCCCCGCTCAGCCAGCGTATTAATTCGGGTATCCAGATCCAGATAACGCTCACGCTCGGCTTCCTTGAGAGTGGAAAGCTCGTGGCGCAGTTCTTCCAGCTGACCCTGCAGCTGCTGAATCTGTTCTTCAAACTGTTGCTGCTGTTGCATCAACACCATCAACCCATCCTCGTTCACCGCAGCAGACGGTGCGGAGGTATTGCGCATTTGCGATTGCGCCTGGGCGAGGCTGCGCTCTTCAACGG
>NZ_LWEZ01000171.1:0-1907 GCF_001634945.1 Alcanivorax sp. HI0044 | reverse complement strand
ATGAACAGCAGCAGATCTTTGAGGAAGAAAATCCCGGCAACCATGAAGATCAACAGCAACATCACCTCGATATTGCCCACCACCTTGTGCAGCACGGTATCAGCGGAGGTGAGGCCGATCATGACCGCTTCAATGGCCAGCAGGCCGCCGGGTTGCAGGGGGTAGCACTTGAGCGCCATGGCCAGGGTGAAAATGAACTCGGCCAGCAGCAGCCAGCCCGCCGTCACCGGGCCCAGGGCCAGGGCCACCAGGGGGTTGATCAGCAGGAAGGCAACGATGGTGTATTTGTACCAGGCGGGGGCCTGCCCCAGGAAGTTCTGAATAAAGGCGCGGCCTAGCGTGGCTGACATGACGAGTTCCTGCTGAACGGCAAATGGGAAAGGGCGCCCAGCTCGGATGAAGCACGCCAAACTCGGGCGCGGCAATGATAAGGACTTGGCTTGCCCCAGTACAGTGCAAAGGGGTGGCAATTTGCCCTGGATCAATGGAGGGATTGACGCAGCCGGTTGGCGCACGTAACGCGAAACCGTGTCTGGCCACGGGGAGGAGTGTGGGCAGGTTAACAAATCATCAATAAATCAGTTGCTTACAAATGAAAGTTGACGCAGTCTTTGATGACGTGCAAAAGTTGATGCGCCTTGTTTTACAATCCTGTTTTGACGATTGCGGGTGTATCCGGGGGTTTGCGCGCCTAACGAACGAACCCGATGATAATAACAGTTTGGTGCTTGCGGAGAGTCCATGGTTGCCATAACAAACACCACCTCCCTGACTTTTCTCAAGGAAGCGATAGATACCACCCTGACGGAAGCTGAAAACCAGCTTGAAGCGTTTTCGGACGACCATAGCCGCCAGGATGAGTTGCAGCATTGCGCGCAAGCCTTTCAGCAACTCCGCGGTATCTGCCAGGTGGTTGAGCTGCCTGCAGCAGCTTTAATGAGTGAAGAAATGGCGCTGGCCGCTCGGGAGCTACAGGAAAAAGTGTCTGAGGCCCGCATCCAGGCGTTGAGTAATGCGATTGTCCTGCTGACCCGTTATTTTGACTATGTGCAGCTGAAAAACCGCACACTTCCTGCCTTGCTGATTGGTGGGATTAATGAACTGCGGCGCTCCGGTGGAAAAGGCCTGATTCAGGAGAGCCATTTCTTTAGTGCCGACCTGTCCCGTCAGCGTGCACCTGAAGCTCCCCAGCGAGAGCTATCGGTTAGCGAACTGTCAGACCTGTCCCGTCGCCTGCGGCATATGTACCAGGTCGGGTTGCTGGGGGTTCTGCGTGGGCAAGGCAATGCCACTAATCTCAAGTTGATGGCCCGGGCGCTGGTGCGCCTGGATCGTGCGGCNGGTCAATGCGGTCTAAGCCGCTTTCTGTGGGTGGCCCAGGCCGTACTGACAGCCATGTACTGCGACCAGATGGCGATTACGCCTGCTCGTAAAGCCCTGCTATCCCAATTCGATCGTCAGCTCAAAAAACTGGTTTACGATGGTGACCAGGCGGTGACGGAAGAGGCGCCACTGCTGTTGATCAAGGAAAGTCTGTTTATCGTTTCGCTATCCGCTGAAGATAGCGGCACCATTGGCGATGTGAAGCAGGCTTTTGGTCTGAAGTCCGAGGTTAGTGACACCGTATTGCAGCGTGAGCTGGCATTGATGACCGGTGCCAGCGGCTCGGTGATTCGTTCTGTGGCCACGGCCATGCGCGATGAAATTGCGGATTTGAAGGAAAGCCTGGATTTGGCTTCCCAGGGCGTTGCCGACACCAATTACCAGTCGGTTGCTGCCAGCCTGAATCGCCTGGGCAGTACCCTGGACATGATCAACAAGGATGACGAATCCCGGGCAATCAAATTGCGCGCCCGGGAAGTGTCGAAATGGGCCCCAGATCAGAATGTGGAAGGAGAGGCTTTTCA
>NZ_LWEZ01000170.1:0-827 GCF_001634945.1 Alcanivorax sp. HI0044 | reverse complement strand
CTTTCGGATTCGCTGGCAGTCTTTACGTTGTACTGGCAGTGCTTGCAATAATCCGACATGCGATTGATGTAACTGCCTGACGCGGCATAGGGCTTGCTGCCCAGGTAGCCGCCATCGGCATGCATGACCATGCCCAGCGTATTGGGTAATTCCACCCAATCGAAGGCATCGGCATAGACTTCCAGATACCACTGACAGATGGCCTCCGGCAGTACTCCCAGCAGCAGGGCAAAGTTGCCGGTGACCATCAAACGCTGGATATGATGGGCGTAGGCATGGTCGATGGTATTGCGGAAACACTCGGCCATGCAGTGCATTTTGGTCTCGCCGGTCCAGTAGTACGCCGGCAGAGGCCGGTCGTTGCCAAGCCGGTTTTCCGCGGCGTAGTCCGGCATCAGCAACCAGTAAATGCCGCGTACGTATTCCCGCCAGCCGATGATCTGACGGATAAAACCTTCCACGGCATTGAGCGGTGCGTCACCGGAAAAGTACGCCTGCTCGGCGGCCTGACACACCGCCATGGGATCAAGCAGACCGAGATTGATGTAGGGCGACAGCAGGCTGTGAAACAGGGTGTCTTCGCCGGTGTTCCCTTTACCAGTAAGCATGGCATCCTGATAATCACCAAAGTGTGGCAGGCGATGCTCAATAAAATGATCCAGCGCCTGTTGTGCCTGCGCAGAGGTAGTTCCCCACTGAAACTGCTCCAGAGTGCCGATGTGATCGGCAAACTCTTCTTTCACCAGGGCGAGCACGTCCTCATCAATATCATCGCGCTCGAAGGTTAGCGCGGGCGGCAAAGGGGTTTTGCCCTTGTAGGGCTGGCG
>NZ_LWEZ01000169.1:0-9450 GCF_001634945.1 Alcanivorax sp. HI0044 | reverse complement strand
GACGCCGCCACCTTGATGGAGCAGCTGAACATTGTCTGGGGGCAGCAGCGTATTCTCGACCTGACCCGGTTATCCACCCACCCGGAGGGGCACCGGGATGACGGCCTGCCCAGCTACCGGGACAAGATCGCCACCCTGACCCTGCCGGACGACACCCTGACCCTCTATTTGCAACGGGTACCCGGCGATGACGATCGTCGTATCTGGAAAATTTCCAACGCCACAGTGCAGCAAATCCCCCATCTCTGGGAGCTGTTCGGTTACAACCCGACCATTACCCGTCTGGCGGATTATCTGCCGGATTTCACGGTCCTCTATATGCAGAACTGGCAGGTGGCCGGGCTGGCCCTGATCATCATCGGCGCCTGGCTAGCCTCTTCCCTGCTGCGCCGGCTGACACTGCGCCTGCTGGAGTTCTCGGACCGTTACCGCGATACCCTGCACCAGTTCTTCTCCATGCCGTTTCGCTGGTACCTGTTTTTCAAGATGATGCAGCTGGGCGTGGCCGAACTGGGCCTGTCCATCCGCGCCCAGGTGTACCTGAACCAGTCCGCCCTGGGCTATCTGGCCACCCTGTTCCTGGCGCTGGGCGTTATCGAACTGCTTTCTGCCCTGTTCCTTAGCAGTGCCCAGAACCAGAAGTACTGGTCCGGCATCATTCACCCGGTTCGCACCATCCTGAAAATGATCGCCACTGTGGTGATTTTTCTGCTGTGGCTCAGCGACTCCGGCTACGACATCACCACGGTGCTGGCCGGGCTGGGCATCGGCTCCATCGCCGTGGCGCTGGCCGCACAAAAGACCCTGGAAAACGTGATTGGCGCCTTCACCCTGTACATTGCCAAACCCGTTCAACCCGGCGACTTCTGCCGGGTGGGCACCACCGCCGGCGTCATCGAGGAAATCGGCCTGCGCTCTACCCGCATTCGCCAGACGGACCGCACCGTGGTGTACGTTCCCAACGCGGTACTCGCCAGCGCCAGCATCGAAAACATCAGCGAGTCCGATTTCCGTCGCTACCATCGCGACCTGCATATCCGCCTGGGCGCCAGCACCGACCAGCTACGCCAGTTACTGGTCGACCTGAGGCGCTTGATTTACAGCCACCCACGGCTCACCGAACGCGCCGCCCGGGTACGTTTCGAGGAAATCCTGCGCGACGGCTACCGCATCTCGCTGAACTGTTATGTGGACAGCAGCGCTTATGGCGAATTCCTGGCCGTGGCTGAAGACCTGAACCTGCGCATCCTGCAAATTCTGGAGGATAACGGCGTCCACCTGGCGGTGCCGGTTCAGCAATGGGTCAACAACACCGAAGACAGCACAGCCACGGTGCAACGCAGCCAGGATGAGGCTTTGCCCTTCCCCGACTTCAGTGACGACGACAAGGTCGCCATGAAAGGCAGCCTGGACTATCCGTACAAGGGCCGAGAAAACGTATATACATTGACTATCTTAAAGATAGCCTATAGCCTCATTGAAAGTCGAGCGTGAACCGGCGACGATGCGGCGTAATTTTTCATGGTGATGACCAATGGCAAAAAGCAAAGCCAAAAAGAAAAACAGCCAGCTTATCGTCCGAATCAACGACGAAGAGCGTGTGCGCTTTATCGAGCTCTGTGAGGAACTCGATACCAGTGCAGCAAGGGAAGTACGCCGGTTTATTCGCGACTTTATCAAGAATCAGGAAGCGCCTTCCGGCGACTGACTGAAACCGATAGAACCTGTATTCGACATAAACGACGGAGCACACCATGTCTCAGAAGAAAAAGCTGAAAAAAGCCATCAAGAACAGTAAAGCCAAGATCAGCAAGCAAGAAAATGTTGTGAAGAAGCTGAAGAAAAAGCTCAAGAAGCTTTAATCTTCCATTGAAGGGGCCGGCATCGCCGGCCTCCTTCAACCACGTTCAGCCTTCCTCAGCTTCCTCCCCCTCCCTCTCACCCAATGGCATATCACCCCACACACCCAGCGGCGTACGGGTTCAGTGCTAATCATCAACATTCCGCCAATGGCAGTGTTAACATCAAGCTTCACGGGTTCAGGGGATGTTTGGGAATGATGCAACGGCTCGCTTTGCTATTCAGCCTTTTCACTTTCACCGCCGCATGCAGTTTTCAACCCGGCATCGTCGACGACAACGCTCTGCGCGAAGGCGCTACGCAACATGCGGAACAAGCGCTGACCGTACGCGCCAGCGTCATCAGTGACAGCGATGCCCACGACATCTTTGGCGTGGCCCTGGGGATACACGGCATTCAGGCCGTCTGGCTGGAGGTGGACAACCACACCGGAACGCCGCTGTATTACCTGCCCGTCACCACCGACCAACAATATTTTTCGCCACTGGAAGTGGCCTGGAAAGTGAAAGGAAAGTTCGGCAAGGAAGATGAAAAAGCCGTGGACCGCATGTTCGTTTCCCGTGCCATGCCCATCAACCTGCCAACCGGTAAGCGCACCAGCGGCTTTGTATTCACCAACCGCGATCTTGGCGTCAAGGTCGTCAATGTGGACCTGCTCGGCGGCGGAAAAAGCTGGCAATCGTCATTCATCATCGACGTGCCGGGCATCAAACTGGATGTGGAAAAAGTCGACCTCACCACCCTGAATAACGAACAGGAGCACCAGCACGTGGATCGCGATGGCCTGCGCGCCTGGCTAGCAGAGCAGCCCTGCTGCACCCACAACGACGACAGCAGTGCCAGCGGCGACCCGATCAATTTTGTCCTGGTCGGCGACAGCCAGTTGCTGCTCAGCGCCATGGTGCAACGGGGCTGGGACCTGACCGAGCGCATCCATGGTGGCTCGATCTGGAAAACCACCAAATCCTTCCTGATGGGTTCCAGCTACCGTTACTCCCCGGTGAGCTCCCTCTATGCCCTGGATCGCCCCCAGGATATGGCGCTGCAAAAAGCCCGTGGCAACATTCACCAACGCAATCACCTGCGCCTCTGGCGGGCGCCACTATTGTGCGACGGCGAACCGGTCTGGCTGGGACAGATCAGTCGGGATATCGGCGTACGCTTTACCTTCAAGTCCCCCACCCTGACCACCCACAAAATCGACCCGGATGTGGATGAGGCCCGGGACTATCTGCTTCAGGACATGATTTTTTCACAACGGCTGGCCGAGTTCGGATATGTAAGCGCCATGGAAGCCAAGCACATCGACAGCCCCGGCCATAACCTCACCGGCGATCCCTTTATTACCGATGGCCTGCGGCTGGTGATGTTCTTCCATAGCCCCATGACGCCCATGCATGAAGTGAAAAACCTCCACTGGGAACAGCCGGACCGGAACCGTCGCCACTGGATAGAAAGCAATTCGGCCCCGGCAGCGCCATCACCATAATTTTTTGCTTTCTTTACAGATTGTCGCTTGAGTCCTTCAGACCAGCCTGTAGGCTTTGTGGATACTGCTCACCCACTGACTGGAGCCAACCATGTTCATTCGCTTTCTGACCGTGCTTGCCGCCGCGTCCCTGGTCGCCTGCGTGACCGCCGCCTCCCCGATCCGGGTTGCTGACGGAAACCAGAATGAAGGCACCGTGACTCTGGCCACCGACTATAACCTGATGCAGAACCCACAGATGGACTGGCAACAAGGCCTGCAAAAAGCCAGCGCGCAATGTCAGGGCTGGGGGTATAACGGCGCGATTCCCAGTGGCAAACCCAGCCAGACCTGCAGCAATGAAACCCAGGACGGTGACTGTATCGGCTGGACTGTGAACGCGACTTTTCAGTGCACCGGGCAGGCTGCCCAGCAGTAACGTCCGCCGGCAATGAATAGGGGTTATCGCGGAATTGAGTGATCAGCCGGCTTCAGAACTTGTCCCATTATCCCGTCCTGGCAAGCGTTGGACGCCGGATGCCCGACGACTGACGCCTGCATTAAAAACCTGAACACTTGGCCTCCACGTTCTCTGTGCAACATGCATTACCCAGTTACTACCTTCGTGATGGTCCTGAAATCCCCGCCACCACGACAGCCGCTCAGGCTATGGGGGGTTACGTCAGGCATCCGGCATCGAGCGTTTGGCTAAGTGCCAGGCATTCGCGATAAACCCTTCAGACAGCGAGTAGCGCGTTATTCACTCTTATCCGCGAGAAACAAAAAAAGCCTCTTAAAAGAGGCTTTTTTCTTTCTGATGCCTACTGAGCGAACGTGCTCAGGTCAGCCCTGATTACTTGTCGGCGTCCAGCGCCTGGTAGTAATCCATCAGGATCTGCGCCACTTCAGGACGGGAGAATTCCGGCGGCGGGGCAATCCCCTGACCCAGCATCTCACGGACCTTGGTGCCTGACAGCAGCACAAAGTCTTCCTTGGTGTGATCCGGCACATCACGCATCATCACCACGCGATCGAGCTTCTTGGAGTAGGCGGTGTGGTCCGCTTCGAAGATCTTGATCTCCAGGGCGCCTGCCGGCACTTTTTCCTGGAAAATGGTTTGTGCGTCGAAGGCACCGTAGTAATCGCCCACACCGGCGTGGTCACGGCCCACGATCAAGTGGCTGCAACCACAGTTCTGACGGAATACCGCGTGCAGTACCGCTTCACGGGGGCCGGCATACAGCATGTCAAAGCCGTAACCGGTAATCATCACGCTATTGGGCGGGAAGTACACTTCCACCATCTTGCGGATGGAGGCATCGCGCACGTCGGCAGGAATATCACCCGGCTTCAGTTTACCCAGCAGCATGTGAATCAGGATACCGTCGGCGTTCAGCGCTTCCTGGGCCATGCGGCACAGTTCTTCGTGGGCGCGGTGCATGGGGTTACGGGTCTGGAAGGCAACCACATTGTTCCAGCCACGCTCAACGAATTCATTACGGATGGACACCGCCGTGCGGAAGGTATCCGGGAAGTCGTCAGCAAAGTAGGAGTAGTTCAGGACCTGGATGTCGCCAGACACAATAAAATTGCCGGCGGCCAGGAAGTTGGCCACGCCCGGGTGCTGCTTGTCGGTGGTGGCGAAGACCTGCTCGGCCACCGCTTCCAGTTCTGCATCAGTGGCTTCTTCGATGGCCGCCACGTCCATCACCGCAATTACCGGCTGGCCGTCCACATTGGGGTCACGCAGGGCAATGCGCTTGGCGCCTTCAATAGCGCTGACATCCTTCAGCATATTGACGATCGGCACCGGCCAGAACAGGCCATCGGCAGTGGTCAGGTTTTCCGCCACGGACAGCATATCCGCCTTGTTCATGTAGCCGGACAGCGGGGTGAAATAACCGGCCCCCATCATCACCGCATTGGCGGCAGCTGCCGAGCTGATCACCACTGAAGGCAGTGATTCCGCTTCATGCTGCAAGGCAACGCGCGCGGCTTCATCGGCGACGTACAGGGGGTTCAATGCGTCCGCACCGTGCGGCTTGACCAAAGAGACCATCAATTTACTCCATATGCTCAATCAACGAGGGGGGTCCGTGAGCGGCGGAGTATAACAAAGGATAAGCGACAGGTCGGCCCGGGAATGCGTAATAAGAGAAGCACAAAAAAGCATAAGGGGAAGAGATCCCCCCCGCCTAATCAAGCCGCCAGCGCGCGTTTGCATGACGCCTGGCCTGAGTGGCCACAGGCGCGAGCCGAATTATACGATCGGCGGCTCCCCCGACAGGGTCGGCCCTTCCTCGATATCGTGGGTGAACTCTTCCAGGGATTGCGCCACTTCCCCCACCTCCTCGAAACGGGCGATGTGGTAGAGGGCTTCGCCTTCGTTGACCAGGGGCAGGTTGTTACGGCCCACCAGAATGCCGGCGGCAGGGGCGTGGATATTGATATCATCGCCGCCAAAGGGGCTGGAGATACGGCCGATCAAATCCCCTTTCTTGATCCAGGCACCCAGGGCCACCAGGGACAGGAAGACACCATCACGCTCGGCACGAACCCAGCTGGAGGAGCGGGCGATGTAGGGCTCGGCGGGTGCCTTGGTGCGGCGAGAACCGGTCATACCCAGATGATGCATCACGTTGAGCACGCCTTTGACGCCAGCACGAATGCAGGACTCGTCAAAACGCAGCGCCTCGCCGGCTTCGTAAGTGATAACCGGAATGCCCTGGGCTTCCGCCACTTCACGCAGCGTGCCTTCGCCCAGCACCGAGTTGATCACCACGGGCACGCCAAAGGCGTTGGCCATGGCGCTGGTATCGTCGTTGGACAGGTTGGCTCGAATCTGTGGCAGATTATCGCGGTGAATGGCGCCGGTGTGCAGGTCCACCGCGTGGGTGGCACGGTCCAGCACCTGGGTCTTGAACTGCCAGGCCATGCGCGCACCCAGGCTGCCGGTTTCCGAGCCCGGGAAACAGCGGTTCAGGTCCCGACGGTCCGGCAAATAGCGGGATTTATGGATAAAGCCAAACACATTCACCACCGGCACCGCCAACAGGGTGCCGCTGAGGTTTTTCAGGGCAGAATGGCGTAACAGGCGGCGGATGATTTCCACGCCGTTCAGCTCATCACCATGGATAGCCGCGCTGACCATGAACACCGGCCCCGGCTTGCGACCGTGGATCACGTGAATAGGCACATTCAGCGGGGTCTGGGTATAAAGCTGAGCCAACGGCAATTCCACTTTCGCACGGGAGCCGGGCTGGACGGTGATGCCATCAATTTCAAAGGGAGCGTTTTTCGGTTCTTTTGGATTTTTCATTCTTTTCTGACCACGTTGCCGACAGCCTTCCCTATCACGAGTGACGAACACAGAAAACCATGATTTTGTTCGGCTTTCGCAACTCGAAACTCGTCACTCGCTTCAGGCCGTTCGCACCTCAAGAGGTGCTCCTACCATAAACAGCCTTATCCCTTGGAACCTTTGGTTTGTGTCCGGTAGGGACGGGCATCCTTTTCGATGAATTTGATGATCATGCCAGCCACATCCTTGTTGGTGGCCATCTCAATCCCTTCCAGGCCTGGAGAGGAATTCACTTCCATCACCACCGGACCATGGTGCGAACGCAGAATATCCACCCCCGCCACATTCAACCCCATGATACGCGCGGCTCGCACAGCGGTGGCGCGCTCTTCCGGGGTGATGCGGATCAGGCTGGCACTGCCACCCCGGTGCAGGTTGGAGCGGAACTCGCCCGGCGCGGCCTGGCGTTTCATGGCCGCAATAACCTTGCCGCCCACCACAAAACAACGAATATCCGCGCCGCCGGCTTCCTTGATGTATTCCTGCACCATCACCGACACGTTCAGGCCCATAAAGGCTTCGATTACCGACTCCGCGGCCTTGCGGGTTTCCGCCAGCACCACGCCGATGCCCTGGGTGCCTTCCAGCATCTTGATCACCAGCGGTGCACCGCGAACCATGTTGATCAGGTCAGGGATGTCATCCGGCGAGTGGGCAAACCCGGTGATGGGCAACCCAACGCCTTTGCGCGAGAGCAGCTGCAATGAACGCAGTTTGTCACGGGACCGGGAGATGGCCACCGATTCATTGATCGGAAAAACGCCCATCATTTCGAACTGACGCACCACCGCCGTACCGTACTGGGTAATCGAGGCGCCAATACGGGGAATCACCGCATCAAACCCTTCCAGCACTTCACCCTTGTAGTGAATTTCCGGCTTGTGAGCCACCATGCTCATGTAACAGCGCAGGGTGTCGATCACATGCATTTCATGGCCCGCTGCTTCGCCGGCTTCGACCATGCGTCGCGTGGAGTACAGGCGCTTGTTTCGGGAAAGAATCGCAATTTTCATGGTTGCTCTTTTGTGCCGCCAAGGAGGAATGACGCTGTCGGGTCCACGGTAATCAGGTCCATGGCGGTTCGTCCCAGCAGCATGCGGAATTTCATGTTTTCACGGTCGGTGAGGGTGATCTCGATGGGCCAACAGCGCCCGCCCAATGCAATCTCCGTGCGAATCACCGGACGCTCTTCCTTGTGACCACCGGAGTCGGTGACCACACGGCGATCCAGCACCGGGGCTTCGCATTCACGAACGGTATCCTGATCCTGAATCGGGTGAATACAAAAACGCACCCACTCGGCCCCGTCACGCTCAAAGGTTTCCACCTGATAGGCGTGCAACGCGGACGTGCGGGCACCGGTATCCACCTTCATCTTGATGGCGTCGATGCCCAACCCGGGCAACTGGGCCCACTCACGCCAACCAACGATCACCTTGTTGCCCGCCTGCAAATCCTTTGTTGCCATCAATCGCGTCCCAGCAATTCGATTTTGTAACCATCCGGGTCTTGAGCAAAGGCCAGCACCGTGGTGCCATGCTTCATGGGGCCCGGTTCGCGGGTGATACGCCCGCCTCTTTCACGAATACGCTCACAAGCAGCGTACACGTCGTCCACGGCCAGAGCCACATGGCCATAGCCGTCGCCCAGATCATAGGATGACTGGTCCCAGTTACAGGTCAACTCCAGCACCGCGCCTTCCGATTCCGGCTGGTAGCCCACAAAAACATTGGTAAAGCGCCCTTCCGGGTAGTCCTTGCGACGCAATTCGGTCATCCCCAGCACCTGGGTATAGAAAGTGACGGACGCCTCAAGATCGCCCACACGCAGCATGGTATGCAGGATTCGCATGGTTGGGAAAACTCCTGACAACAGAGAAATGCACAGGTGCCGCAAGCGCCTGCCGTGTCAGGGCGAAGTGTGGTGGCAGAGGGAGGAATTGACAAGGAAAAACGCCGGAGACACGACGCCGAAAGCCAGACACAGGGAAAGGCGGTCGGGTTCTCAGCGTCAGGCCTCCGGCATTAGGCGTCTGGCGTACTTCAAGGCAGAAACAGGGACCCCTGATCCTCTACCCAGTCTTGCGGCACACTGCCCTCACGGATTCGCTGCGGGTGATCGCCCACATCCACCCGGGCCACTTCCTGGCCGCTGGTATAGTTGAAGACTGACATCTGGTCGGTGCCACTCCAGGACACATAGCAGTGGTCACCGTCCTTGCTGGTGGTCACCCAATACGGTTTTTCGCCAATACCGGTTTTCAGTTCGTAGGAGAAATCGTCACGGTCCACCAGCGCCACATAGTCGCTCATGGTGCCGGCCACACAGAAGGTGCTGTCGTCTGCACTCAAGGCGATGCCGTGGTGGGCGGAATCGTTCACATACGTTTCCCGGGTCACCAGCGGGCCGGTCAGGTCCGGTAGCTCGGCCAGACGCAACACTTTCTGCTCTTCCATGTCGTACTCGATAAAGCCGTGCAGAAAAGACAGCTGGAAGTAGAAATAACGCTCATCTGCCGTGTGCGCCATGGGCCGCACTGCGGTGCTCAGGTTGCCATAACCCGCGGCCTCCAGATCGGCTTCCAGATCCAGCGTTTTAATAATTTCCAGGCTGTCGGCATCCACTACCTGAAACACCCGCTCCCCCTTGGTCGCATCCAGCAGGTTCTTGCCAAGCAGGGCATCGGTGACGCCGCCCAGCAGCTCGCTGTCCAACGGGGTGTACACGGTACCGATACTGGCGTGATAAATGCGCTTGCCTT
>NZ_LWEZ01000168.1:0-688 GCF_001634945.1 Alcanivorax sp. HI0044 | reverse complement strand
GTCACGGCATACCAGCCCGGTAGCGGCGACGCGCCAGCGACACTCAGCCTGGACCTGACCCGCCATCGCGACACCATAAAACCGGCGGCGATCAATGTGCTGTGGTTGCTACTGGCCGCAGGTCTTCTGTTCGGACACGGGGTCATGGCTGCGGTGCGATTTGCCCAGCACAAAAAAAGACACCAGGCGGTTGCCGCCCTGTACGCCTGAAGCCAGCGACTTAGCCGTTACAACCCCAGGCACGCACCATGCAGCGCTGGCCACCCTGACGGGCGCAATACTGCAGCGCTGTGCTCTGGGCCTGGCTGCCGCTGGAGGCGGTGCCCCAGCCATAGGCGGAGCTTCCCGAGGACTGATCCGCCGCATAGGCAGCACAGCCCCTGGAGAACGTCTGCACCACCCGACAACCGTAACCGCATTCGCTCAGTGCGCGAGACTGGGCCTGCTGCATGCTTTGATGATTATAGCTGAAGCCGTACTGATCACCCTGATTGCTGTCGATGGCTAGGGGAGCCTCTGAATAACTCCTTGCATGCTCAGTCTTTCAGGCTGGCTCGCAATCTAGGCGCGATTTTGATGGCATGCTGGTTGCCTGTCGAAAAAGCGCAACAACGAGTGCGGGCCAGCCTGGAAGACCCGGAGGGCGCGGCCTGAAGGGCACATCTGCTGCGCTTTGTCGCTAGGAAAG
>NZ_LWEZ01000167.1:0-592 GCF_001634945.1 Alcanivorax sp. HI0044 | reverse complement strand
GTTCTGGCTTACCTGACCCTGGGCGAAGCCGCCGCCGTTGATTTCATCGGCAAGAAAGAAGGCCTGCTGATGGCGCCCGCTTATGGCGTGCCGAGCATGCTCGACAAGGCCGGCATCACCCTGCAGGACTTCGACTTCTATGAAATCCATGAAGCGTTTGCTTCCCAGGTACTGACCACTCTGAAAATGTGGGAAGACGAAAGCTTCTGTAAAGAGAAGCTGGGTCGCGACAAGGCGCTGGGCAGCATCGATCGCAGCAAACTGAACGTGAAAGGTTCCTCCCTGGCAGCCGGTCACCCGTTCGCGGCTACCGGTGGCCGTATCATCGCCAACGCCGCCAAGCTGCTGAACGAAAAAGGCTCCGGCCGCGCACTGATCTCCGTGTGTGCCGCGGGTGGTCAGGGTGTGGTAGCGATTCTCGAAAAATAATCGCTCCCTTCTGGCAGTAAAAAAAAACCGGCCAATTGGCCGGTTTTTTTTGCCGCTATGCCGCCGCAGCACGGTTCACGCATCATGCAACACGCGACAACCGCATCGGGTTGTCGTTCTTGTCCTTTCCTCAAGACACGTCTTGGCCTGCATCCTCCATGAA
>NZ_LWEZ01000166.1:0-855 GCF_001634945.1 Alcanivorax sp. HI0044 | reverse complement strand
CTGCGACCCGATTACGATCAAGTCATTCAGGACATTGTTGACTACGTTCGCGATTACCGCATCGAATCGGAAGAAGCTTGGCAAACCGCGCACTATTGCTTGCTCGACACCCTCGGTTGCGGGTTCCTTGCCCTACGTTTTCCGGAATGCACCAAGCATCTTGGCCCGATAGTGGAGGGCACTGTGGTGCCTCACGGGGCTCGGGTTCCCGGCACCCCGTACCGTTTGGATCCCGTAAAAGCGGCCTGGGACATCGGCTGCATGGTCCGCTGGCTGGATTACAACGATACCTGGCTCGCTGCAGAGTGGGGGCACCCATCGGATAACCTGGGCGGCATTCTGGCGGTAGCCGATTATCTCTCACAAAAACGGGTAGCGAACGGTGAGCCGCCCTTGACCATGAAGGCTGTTCTGGAAGCGATGATCAAGGCCCATGAAGTTCAGGGCGTGCTGGCGCTGGAAAATTCCTTCAACCGCGTCGGCCTGGATCATGTGTTGCTGGTCAAGGTTGCATCCACCGCGGTGGTCTCACACCTCATGGGTGGCAATCGGGAGCAGATGCTGTCTGCGGTCTCCCATGCCTGGGTGGATGGCCAGGCACTGCGTACTTATCGCCATGCCCCCAATGCGGGCTCACGAAAATCCTGGGCAGCGGGGGATGCCACCAGTCGGGCGGTGCGTCTTGCAGATATCGCCCTGCGCGGTGAAATGGGAATTCCGGGCGCGCTCACTGCCCCCCAGTGGGGGTTCTACGATGTGCTGTTCAGCAAGACCAACAAGGACCAGGCCATCAAGCCGGAAGAACAGCGTCAATTCAGCTTCCAGCGCGGTTATGGCTCTTACGTGATGGAAAAC
>NZ_LWEZ01000165.1:0-789 GCF_001634945.1 Alcanivorax sp. HI0044 | reverse complement strand
GAATCTGTTCCACTTCGGTGGTGGATACGTTTTCGCCTTTCCAGCGGAAGGTATCCCCCAGGCGGTCCACGAACTGGGCGTGGCGGAAACCGATGTCGCGCATCATGTCGCCGGTGTTGAACCAGGCATCACCCTTGGTGAAGACATCACGGTAGATGGACTTCTCGGTCTTTTCCGGGTCGGTGTAGCCGTCGAAAGGCGTCTTTTCGGTGATTTCGCCCAGCATCAGCCCGGATTCGCCTTTGCCGACCTTGATCATGTGACCTTTGCTGTCACGCACCGGCTCGTCACGCTCTTTGTCGTATTTGACGATGGCGTAGCTGACCGGGGAGAACCCTACGGTGTTGTCGAAGTTGAATACGTTGGTGAAAGCCACGTTGCCTTCCGAGGAGGCATACAGCTCGACCACACGATCAATGCCGAAGCGGTTCTTGAAGTCTTTCCAGATGCTCGGGCGCAGGCCGTTACCGACAATGGTATGGACCTTGTTGTCCTGATCGTTGGGCTTTTCCGGCTGCTCGTGCAGATAACGGCACAGCTCGCCCACATAGCCGAAGGCGGTGCAGTTATGGCGGCGGATGTCTTCCCAGAAGCCACTGGCGGAGAATTTGCGCGCAATGACAATGGAGCCGGCACTGGCGATGACCGATGCCCAGCAGATCACCATGCCGGTGGCGTGGTAGAACGGCAGGGTGGTGTAAATGCGGTCGTCCTTGGTCAGGCGTACGGCGGAGAAGCCGAAGCCGCCATAGGCTTTTTCCCAGCGGCCGTGGTTGAAGACCACGGCTT
>NZ_LWEZ01000164.1:0-791 GCF_001634945.1 Alcanivorax sp. HI0044 | reverse complement strand
GGCCGTCTTCATTCATCCATACCCATTCCACGCTGGGCGGCGGGTTTTGTGACAGGCTGCGCTGTGGCAGCTTGCCCATCAAATTCGCCCACACCGGCAAGGCGCCGCTGGAGCCGGTAATCCCCGCGTTTTTGTTGTCGTCACGGCCCACCCAGACCACCGCCAAGTGATTGGCCGAGAACCCGGCAAACCAGGCATCGCGGAAATCATCACTGGTACCGGTCTTGCCGGCCACTTTCAGATCCGACGGCAGCGCCGCACGAGCGGCACGGGCGGTGCCTTCTTCCACGACCTGTTGCATGGCCCACTGGGTCAAGAAAGCCGGCCCGGCCTCCACCACTTCGTCGGTGCTCACCGGGTAACGGGCCAGCGGTTTGCCGTCCTTGTCCAGCACATCGGTAATGGAGCGCAGCCGGGTACTGAAGCCACCGGTGGCCAGCGGCTGATACATCATCGCCACTTCAAACGGGGTCAATTCCAAGCTTCCCAACAGAATACTCGGGTACAGCGGGATATTGCGGGTAACGCCCAGGGTCTTCATGGTGTCGGCCACCTTGTCCAGGCCCACATCCAGCCCCAACCGCGCGGTGGCCTGGTTACGGGACAGGGCCAGCACATCCACCATGGGCATGGCGCCCTTGGCCTTCTTGTCGAAGTTCTGTGGCGCCCACACGCTGCCATTGGGCAACTTCACCTGAATCGGCCCGTCTTCCACTAAAGAGGCCAACGAGTAGGTTTCCGGTTGCTCAACCGCCGACAAGATCACCGCAGGTTTGGCCAGGGAGCCCATG
>NZ_LWEZ01000163.1:0-750 GCF_001634945.1 Alcanivorax sp. HI0044 | reverse complement strand
CTGCACGACGGGAAACCACGACGTTGTTACGCTTGGGATCAAGTTTGATGACCTTGAAGTCCAGCTCTTTGCCTTCCAGGTGCGCAACATCGCGAACCGGACGGATATCTACCAGAGAACCGGGCAGGAAGGCGCGGATCGGGCCGATGTCGACAGTGAAGCCACCCTTCACCTTGCCGGAAATCATACCTTTTACGATCTCGTCTTCGTCGAAAGCTTTTTCCAGCTCGCCCCAAACTTCGGCGCGCTTGGCTTTTTCACGGGACAGACGGGTGAAGCCCATACCATCATCGATGGCGTCTACAGCAACATCGACTTCGTCGCCTTCAACGATTTCCAGCTCGCCTGCCTCGCTGAGGAATTCTTCACGGGCAATAATGCCTTCGGATTTCAGGCCTGCGTTAACGGTTACCCAGTCGCTATCGATGGATACAACGGTACCCTTGATAATGGAGCCACGGGCAACGTCCAGGTCCTTTAGGCTTTCTTCAAAGAGATCAGCAAAAGATTCAGTCATGAAATTCACTCAAGTTTTCGCACATGCCAACCAGCAGACATGGGTTAGTCAATAGATGAGATCCGCCCTTCCCCAGCTGGCTTACTTTTTCAGGGTTGAGCAGATCGGCCGCTTAACACAGAGTTGCCCCACGATGGTGGTCCACCGAAGGGCGCTAACGAAGTGTGCGCTACCGTTACGCCAACTGGCGTGCGGCAGCCTCATCAAGAATCCGG
This sequence comes from Alcanivorax sp. HI0044, assembly GCF_001634945.1. Classification (NCBI taxonomy): domain Bacteria; kingdom Pseudomonadati; phylum Pseudomonadota; class Gammaproteobacteria; order Oceanospirillales; family Alcanivoracaceae; genus Alcanivorax; species Alcanivorax sp. HI0044. Next base: position 18 of record NZ_LWEZ01000163.1, on the reverse strand, counting down.
TCTACCACTTCATCAACC
>NZ_LWEZ01000162.1:0-1030 GCF_001634945.1 Alcanivorax sp. HI0044 | reverse complement strand
GGATGTGGGCGTGGGCGGCGGCGTCGCCGAGATCGTCGGCCGGTTACTGCGCGAGCTGGGCCAGCACGCCCAGGTGCTGTGCATTACCCACCAGCCACAAGTCGCCAGCCAGGGGCACCAGCACTGGCAGGTACACAAGATTCAGGGAGACGACACCACCCACACCCGCATTCAGGGGCTGGACGAGACCGCAAGGGTGGAAGAGCTGGCGCGCATGCTGGGTGGCGTGGAAATCACCGAATCCACCCGCAATCACGCCAAAGAGATGCTGAGCAAAGCCCAGGCAGCCTGACAAGAAACGCAGCATGCTTCACGCAACAGGCACCACGCCCGTGTGCGACATGAAGCGTGCTGCGTGAGGCGCTACTACTTCTTCTTCGGCTTGACGTACAACACCAGCGAGTGATCCACGATTTCGTAACCGTGCTCCTCGGCAATGGCGTGCTGGCGCTTCTCGATCACGTCATCCATGAATTCCACCACCTGGCCGGTTTCCATGCACACCATGTGGTCGTGATGGTCTTCATCGGCCAGCTCGAAAACGGCTGAGCCCCCTTCGAAATTGTGGCGCAGCACCATGCCAGCCTGCTCGAACTGGGTCAGCACGCGATACACCGTGGCCAGCCCCACGTCTTCGCCGGAGTCCATCAATGACTTGTAGATGTCTTCCGCGCTCAGATGGCGCTCTTCGGACTTCTCCAGTTGCTGCAGGATTTTCACCCGCGGCAGGGTCACTTTAAGGCCCGCTTTTCTGAGATCCTGATTATCCAATGCGTATGCTCCATCTGCCAATCAATGGCGGTTTTAAAAAAGGCGGAAAATCTGTACCACCGGAGGCACCAAGGCGAACTCCTCGCCCGGTGAACTGTCCATGAAGAGGACCAGACTACCAGACGGGAGTTTGTCATGGGTTCCCAAGTCTGTATTATCGCCCGAACACTTAGCGAAGTCGAAAATCATGCCCCGGATTCTAGTTTCACTGACACTGATATCACTTCTGGCCACCGCCGGCTGCAGCACCCTGCGATTC
>NZ_LWEZ01000161.1:0-1087 GCF_001634945.1 Alcanivorax sp. HI0044 | reverse complement strand
CAGTTGCTAAATAACTCGGAAGCTTTTGGTCCTTCTATCAAAGGTGGGCTGGCTGCAGCGGGTGTTATGGAAGGCAGTTCTGATTTCGAGAAGTTTCTGTATGTGGCGCAAAGTACGGTTGATTCCGGTGATCCCGTTAACTTTGCTGAGGTTCTTGCGGGTGCAGCATCATGCGATCCTGTAAAAGCCCAAGCTGGTGACTACCCAAGTATTCTCACTTGTGGGAGTTTGACAATTCCTGTTTTGGTTCAACAAATTGTCGGTGGCGGAGATGCCTCCGTTTACGGAGATGGCACTGAATACTTGGCCGATCAGGTAGTGCCTAACAGCGTTGACGGTGCCCCGCTGGCCGGGACGATGCCGTTGGCTCGTTTGCTGAATGCGCAGCCGGTAGCGGCGGGAACTGGGCCGACAGATGTCACGGATGTGAGTGCCGCCAATGCGTTGGTTAACCTTACCGTGGGTGAGCATGCCTCCTTGCTGACACCTGGCGACCCGGCTACGGCTGGTGGTTTCATTGCTCTGACCGAGTTACAGACTGAAGTGGTAAGCTTTGTGCGGGCTCCAAGCCAGACAGCAGTGGGTATCACCGAGGCTGACTTGCTTGGTAATGGCACGGTTTTGGCGCCGACGGCGCCTTATGTGCAGGCTGCGCCGTAGTGAGCTGACCTGCAGTGCAGCTCATGGCATCATCAACAACACCCCGCTAGTCGGGGTGTTGTTGTTTTCGCAGAGCAGCCGTTAGGGCTGTGCCGGGACGGATTGGATTGGCCGTCAGGCAAACCTTTTTCAGGAGTAGGGTTATGGAAGGTGCACAAACAGTCAAAACCACCCGCTTGGTGAACTACCAGCCGCCGGCCTATCTGGTTGAGTGGGTGGCGCTGGATGTGGATATCCGTGATGGCGTGACTACTGTCACTAGCAGCTTGTCTCTGCGTCGCAATCCCGCCTCTCCTGACGCCACAGTAATGACCTTCAATGGTGAAGGCCTCCTCTTGCGTACTCTGGCGCTTGATGATGTGGTGCTCGATAGCGACCGCTATCACTACGAGAATGGCCTGTTAACCGTTGAGGGGCTGCCTGAAGC
>NZ_LWEZ01000160.1:0-1680 GCF_001634945.1 Alcanivorax sp. HI0044 | reverse complement strand
GCTATGAGCATGCAAGTGTATTACGACAAGGATTGCGACCTTTCCATCATCCAGGGCAAGAAAGTGGCTATCCTGGGTTACGGCTCCCAGGGCCATGCCCACGCCTGCAACCTGAAAGATTCCGGTGTAGACGTTGTTGTCGGGCTGCGCACTGGCTCCACATCCATCGCCAAAGCCGAAGCCCATGGCCTCAGCGTGACTGACGTGCCGTCTGCTGTTGCTGCTGCGGACGTGGTAATGGTGCTTACGCCTGACGAATTCCAGGCGCAGCTGTACAAGTCCGACATCGAGCCGAACCTGAAAGAAGGTGCAACCCTGGCCTTCGCCCACGGTTTTGCCATCCATTACAACCAGATTGTGCCGCGTGCCGATCTGGACGTGATCATGATCGCCCCGAAAGCGCCGGGCCATACCGTACGTACCGAGTTCACCAAAGGTGGCGGTATTCCTGACCTGATCGCGATCTTCCAGGATGCGTCCGGTAGCGCCAAAGAGCTGGCTCTGTCCTACGCCTGCGGCGTGGGCGGCGGCCGCACCGGCATCATCGAAACCACCTTCAAGGACGAGACTGAAACCGACCTGTTTGGTGAGCAAGCAGTCCTGTGTGGTGGCGCGGTTGAGCTGGTGAAAGCGGGCTTCGAAACCCTGACCGAAGCGGGCTATGCCCCGGAAATGGCGTACTTCGAGTGTCTGCACGAGCTGAAGCTGATCGTTGACTTGATGTACGAAGGCGGCATCGCCAACATGAACTACTCCATCTCCAACAACGCGGAGTATGGTGAGTACGTGACCGGGCCGGAAGTGATCAACGACGAGTCCCGTGCGGCCATGCGCAATGCGCTCAAGCGCATCCAGAGCGGCGAGTACGCCAAAATGTTCATCGCGGAAGGCGCGCACAACTACCCGTCCATGACGGCGGCCCGTCGCAACAATGCGGCGCATCCCATCGAGCAGGTGGGTGAGAAGCTGCGTGGCATGATGCCGTGGATCCAGGCCAACCAGATCGTGGACAAGAGCAAGAACTAAGCTTTTGTGACGCTCCCAAAAAACGCGGCTTCGGCCGCGTTTTTTGTTTGGGGGCACTGCGTTACACTAGCGCCATCATTAATGGGTGGATAACCATGCAGGATAACGACAAGACAACAGCGACGGATACGCCGGAAACCTTTGAGGTTGTGGAAGCAGAGCATCGTACTGGCGCTCGCCACAAGGGGGTTTACCTTTTGCCGAACCTGTTTACCACGGCGGCGCTGTTTGCCGGGTTCTACGCCATCGTGGCGGCCATGAACGGGCATTTTGAGAACGCCGCTCTGGGGATCATCATTGCCGGCATCCTGGACGGGATGGACGGTGGGGTGGCGCGGATGACCAATACCCAGAGCAAATTCGGGGCGGAGTATGACTCACTCTCCGATTGTGTGGCCTTCGGTGTCGCGCCGGGGCTGGTGGCATATGCCTGGGCATTGTCCGGCCTTGGCAAGTTTGGCTGGGTGGCGGCGTTCATTTATGTGGCCTGTGCTGCCTTGCGACTGGCGCGGTTCAATGTGCAGGCGGAAACCACCGATAAGCGCTTCTTCATTGGCTTGCCTAGCCCAACGGGCGCCGGGTTGGTGGCTACCCTGGTNTGGTTGGGCGCCAGTCGTGGCATTGAAGGGGCTGATATTTCCTGGTTGGTGGCGG
>NZ_LWEZ01000159.1:0-1295 GCF_001634945.1 Alcanivorax sp. HI0044 | reverse complement strand
TTCCGGCCGTCAGAGCCTGAGCGATATCCAGTCGAACCTGGAGAGCCAAAAGCATAAGCTTTTCCACCTTGGCGCCAAACCCGTTGCCCGTTCTACCTTGGCAAGGCTCAATGAGAAGCAGCCGGCGGAGCTCTACGAAGCGCTGTTCTACAAGCTGCTCCAGCGCTGCAGAAATAGCCCCAGCTCCCATAAGTTCCGCTTCAAGAACCCTCTCTACTCACTGGATGCGAGTGCCATCAACCTGTCCCTCAAGCTGTTTCCCTGGGCTGCCCACCGGCCGGATACCTGCAACGTGAAGCTGAGTGTCGGACTCAACCATGGCACCCATGTGCCGGAGTTCGTTGCACTGAGCGATGGCAACGAGAACGACCTCGTGAAAGGGCGTGAATTTCGCTTCCCCAAAGGCAGCATCGTCGCCTTTGATAAGGGGTATGTGGATTACGGGTGGTATAAGTCACTGACAGATAATGGGGTTTTCTTCGTGACACGCTTGCGTCCGAACTCCATCTATCAAGTACTGGAGCGCAAGGAATGCGACAAAAGCCAGGGCGTCACCAGCGACCAGATCATCCAGTTAAATAGTGCTCATGCCTTAAAGCGTGGGGCTCCACGGCTGCGGAGAGTGGGTTATTACGACAAAGAAAGCGGCAAGCGCTACGTGTTCATTACCAACCACTTCGGGCTATCTGCCGCCACCATCGCGGCGATTTACAAAGATCGTTGGCGGATCGAGATCTTCTTCAAGACGATCAAGCAGAACCTGCAGATCAAAGCCTTTGTGGGCACCTCTCGCAATGCTGTACTCAGCCAAATCTGGATCGCTATGATTACCTACCTGCTAGTGGCCTTTGCTCGCCATAGTGCCAGAGAAGGGTGGCCTGTTCAGAGGATCATGCGCGTGCTGCAACTCAATCTATTTGATCGCCGAAGCCTGAAAGACATCCTTCATCCTGAGCCTGACAGGCACAAAAAAAGCGAACCTCAAATGAGGTTCGCTTTATGAGGCTGCCAACTGTGGGACAGCAGTGGGCCAATTGGCCGGACTTTTTCATGTTCGGCTACCGGGGGCGTTACTGTCCCTTGGCGGCCTCGTCGAAGGCGGACAGCAGGGCATTGAGTGACTGCTCACCCCGTGCGCCCACTTCATCAATGTAGATCTGACGTACCGGTTTGGCCTTCTTGCGGAAGGCGTCACGCTGGGCCTCGGTCAGTTCAACAATGTTGATGTCGCTCTTTTCCTTGATGGTTTCCAGCCGTTCTTCGTTGTACTGGGTCTGGATATCATGGCCTTCGCG
>NZ_LWEZ01000158.1:0-9582 GCF_001634945.1 Alcanivorax sp. HI0044 | reverse complement strand
AAGCCACTTTTACCGGCCAGCGTGTCACCGTCATCCTGGCTGCTGCCCTGCAGGGTAAAATCGAACCCCAGCAGCGGCAGGTCATTCTGCGCATATACCAGCCCCTTGCCGTGCAGGTTCATGTCGGTCAGCGGCAGAGCGTCGCCTAGCATATCCACCACATCCACCGAGCCGGTCAGCGATTCAATCGCCATTTGCCCCTGTGGTGCATTGATATTCAGCCCCTTGAGCGTCACAAAACTGTTCACCGGGTAGCCCTCAATATTCGGGCGATGCACATCCACCTGCAGCTGCTCCAGCACGACCTTGCCCATGGGCGAATCCAGATCGACCGGGGCAAGCGCGACCCGAATACGGACGCTGCCATCAAAGCCAAAGAAACTGTTTCCGACGAGAGGCTCCTGGCCCTGAAACAGTTGCTCGACCAGCGCCATGCCCTCCGGCGGCAAGGCCGACAGGTCCAGTACTTCCCGGGTGCTGGCCAGGCCCAGCTTTAACCCTTCATCGGTGAAAGCCAGCGGGCCATGATGGATGGTGCTTAACGAACAAACCTGACCGGACAGCGCCGCCGCTTGCGGCATGGCCGCCAGCTCTCCCTGAATGATCAGGCAGGTATGCGCGCTGGAGGAGAACAGACCCCGCTCGTAACGCACCACATCCAGCAAGATATCCTTCTGCCCCGGCAGTATTTCCATCTTCGCGACTTCATCGCGGACCACCTGCTCAACCCGCAGGCCCACATAAAAGGTAGCCGCCAGCCATGCCACTACCGGCAGTACAACCAGCACCACAACCAGTGCGAGTCCTTTTTTCATGGGTATTCCCCCTTCGTCCTTGTTACCCCGTTTTTTGAAGTGCATCACTATAGCGGAAAAACACCGGGAGTAACGATCAGCCCGCCAACCACCTCAGGCGCGTTCCGCGTTGCCCTGAACCCAAAAAAGAAACAAAAAAAAGCCCGCCATGAGAGGCGGGCTTTTTTCTCTACAGGAAAGATCAGAATGCAAAGTGATCAGCATCCAGATCCATCATGCAGTCCAGACCACCTTCGATGGCGCCTTTATGGCCAGCCACGCGCGGCAGGATACGCTTGAAGTAGAAGCGTGCAGTGCTGATCTTGGCCTTGTAGAAGTCCTCGTCACCGGCACCGGATTCCAGTGCGGCGTGGGCCACAGAAGCCATACGGGCCCACAGGTAAGCCAGGGTCACGTAGCCGGAGTACATCAGGTAATCCACAGAGGCGGCACCCACGTATTCCGGGTTCTGCATGGCCTGCATGCCGATGGCCTGAGTCAGCTCGCCCCATTCCTTGTTGTAGCCGGCCAGCGGCTCCAGGAATTCTTTCAGGTCCGCATTGTCGCCATTGGCTTCACAGAACTGGTGCACGATCTTGGTGAAGTTACGCAGGGCCTGACCCTGAGTCATCATCACCTTGCGGCCCAGCAGATCCAGTGCCTGGATGCCGGTGGTGCCTTCGTACAGGGTGGAGATACGGGCATCACGTACGTTCTGCTCCATGCCCCACTCACGGATAAAGCCGTGGCCACCGTAGATCTGTACACCGTGGTTAGCAGCTTCCAGGCCCGCTTCGGTCACGAACGCCTTGGCGATCGGAGTCAGCAGAGCCATCAGGTCATCGGCTTCTTTACGGGCGGCTTCGTCTTTCTCCAGCTTCACCTTGTCACCCAGCTGGGCACACAGGTAAACCAGTGCACGACCACCTTCCGCGAAGGACTTGGAGGTCAGCAGCATGCGACGTACGTCCGGGTGAACGATGATCGGATCCGCCGGGCCTTCCGGGTTTTTCGGGCCGGACAGGCTACGCATGGCCAGACGGTCCTTGGCGTAGGTCAGACCACCCTGGAAACCGATTTCAGCGTGGGCAACACCCTGAATGGCCGTGCCCAGACGGGCAAAGTTCATGAAGGTGAACATGCAGTTCAGGCCCTTGTTCTCCGGCCCGATCAGGTAGCCCTTGGCACCGTCGAAGTTCATTACGCAGGTAGCGGACGCCTTGATGCCCATCTTGTGTTCGATGGAACCACAGGTCACCGCATTGCGCTCGCCCACACTGCCGTTACCATCGGTGAGGAACTTGGGCACGATGAACAGGGAAATGCCCTTGGTGCCTTTGGGAGCACCTGGCAGACGAGCAAGAACGATGTGGACGATATTCTCTGCCATATCGTGCTCACCGGCAGAGATGAAGATCTTGGTGCCAGTGATGCTGAAGGAGCCGTCGTCGTTGGGCTCAGCCTTGGACTTGAGGATACCCAAGTCGGAACCACAGCTTGGCTCGGTCAGGCACATGGTGCCCGTCCATTCACCGCTGGTCAGCTTGGGCAGGTAAGCCTGCTTCTGCTCATCGGTGCCATGCTCTTCGATGGTCGCTACCGCACCGTGGGACAAGCCCGGGTACATGCTCCAGGACCAGTTGGCAGAACCGGTCATTTCAGAAATCGCGATACCCGCAGAGCCGGGCAGGCCCTGGCCACCGAATTCCGGGTCGCCGCCCATGGCCGGCCAGCCGCCTTCCACGTATTTGCTATAGGCTTCTTTAAAGCCTTTCGGCGTGGTTACCACACCATTATCGAAACCACAGCCTTCCTCATCACCGGAACGGTTCAGGGGAGCCAGCTCGTTTTCGGAGAACTTGGCGCCTTCTTCCAGGAAAGCATTCAGCAGTTCGCTGTTGATCTCTTCCAGACCCAGGCTGGCGTAGTGGCCATCCAGGTCCAGCACTTCATTCAGTACAAAGCGCATATCGCGCAGGGGAGCCTTGTAATCCGGCATCTCAAATCTCCCTTAAATTACCGGTGACAATGAGGCGGGCCGCGGCTCGCCAGTGTTGGGGGAGTCTCTGTAGTACTCCTTGGGACGCTAATCTTAGGTCAGGGCTCCAGCACGTCTCCAGCCCTATTTGTGACCCGCAAGTCAAACAAGCGTTTGAAACTACCGTTTGCCCGCTAACTGCTTTTTTTTAAAGGTCTTTTCCCGGCAACCGTAAAAGAGTACCGATATGCCTATGATGCCCTCTCAACCCCCTCGGGTTTCGGTATACTCGCGGAATTACGGTTTAACGGCCTGTTAAGGAAGAGTGAAATGATCGATCCGAATTTGCTGGATATTCTGGTTTGCCCGGTGAGCAAAGCGCCGCTGATCTACGATGAGACGTCGGCTGAACTGAAGTGCAAGGCCAGTGGCCTGGCCTACCCGGTACGCGATGGCATTCCTGTCATGCTGGAAGAGCAAGCTCGCACCATGGGTGATGAGGAAGCTCAATCACTGTAGCGTCCCACTCATAACTCTTCGCCACAGGAAGGCCTTTTATGCATAAGCGGCTTTGTTTCGCCCTGGCGCTGGCCAGCTCCCCGCTGTTCGCACAGGAGTCCGTCGATAGCGACACGCCGGTCCCCGATACCGCCCCCACCAGCATGACCGAAGAGCAAAAGCTCAACGACTGTCTGTTGCGCAGCGCCCAAACCGCCAACGGCAAGGTGACACTGCAGGAAATGCGCGGCTGGTGTACCAATGGCGAAGAGCAGGACAAGATCAGCGCCCACGAAGATGCGCTGCGAGCCAGGCTGGCACTGGAAAATACCACCCAGGGCAATCCTTTCGTCATTACTCCCCATCGCCGTAATTACCTGTTGCCCTACAGCTACTGGTCCAACCGGCAGTGGAACGACCCCACCAAGAACGACAGCGATCTACAGCCCACCGAGGTAAAATTCCAGCTATCGCTGAAAGCCCCGATCAAGGAAAAGATCGTGGATGACATTACCCTGTGGATGGCATTCACCGGCACTTTCTACTGGCAGGCCTACAACAGCGAGCTCTCTGCCCCGTTCCGCGAAGCCAATTACGAACCCGAGCTGTTCATTACCAAGCCCATCGACTGGCAGATCGGCCCGCTGGATTCCGAGTTGCTGGCGATAGGGTTCAACCACGAATCCAACGGACAGGACGTGCCTGTTTCACGCAGCTGGAACCGCGTCTTCATGAACTATGTGTTCAAGACAGGAGATTATTACTGGTCTTTCAAGCCCTGGTATCGCATACCCGAAGATAAAAAAGATGATCCCACGGATACTCGCGGCGACGATAACCCGGATATCGAGAAATACATGGGGAATTTCGAGCTGGAAGTGGCACACCCGTTTGGCAATCACGTCATCGAGCTGATGCTGCGCAATAACCTGCGTTCAGATAACAAAGGGGCGGGGCGTATCAATTACTCATTCCCCCTGAGCAAACGTTTCAAGGGGCTTGTACAGGTTTTCTCTGGCTACGGGGATTCGCTGATCAATTACGACGATTACGAAAACCGTTACAGCTTCGGGATCCTGTTGACGGATTCACTGTAAGAGACGCTGCGCGCTGCACGCATCATGCAACACGGCCAACCCGCATGGTGCGGAGTGCGTGTTGCATGACAGCACCTAATACCAGAGCGTAAACAGCAGCCGGGTTACGGTGGCATCAAAGCTGTATAAAGGCTCAGTACCGGGGGTGGTCTGTACCCGGATATCGCGGAAGTTATCGTAATCGAAGCTGAAGCGGTCCACCCATAGATGCAGGCCGGCTTTATCGATGGTGCCCCAGTTCGGTTTGCTGAACTGAAAACCCACCCCCATTCCGATCACCGTGGACGAAAACTCACTCAGCTCCTTGTCACGGGCCAAAAAGTTCTGGGCATTCTGAAACGGGAACAAATCCGCATAGAAATCCGCGTCACCCTGCTGATAGCTTCGGTAGCGGGTTTCCACGGTCCAGCGCTGGCCGATGGGTTGAATGAGCTGAAGCTGCCAGCTATTGGCATCCACGCCCCAGGAATCGCTATAAAGTCGATATTCCCCGTGCAACCCAGCACGCCATGGCAGGTAATACGACAACCGGATCGCCGTGGCTTCACTGGTACGGGTATTGGGGTAGCGCTCCGGTTCAAAGCTGTAGCTGTTGGGGGAAGTCAGGTAACGCACAGAGCGGTAAGGGTTATTCAGGTAGCCTTCATCGGTAATCAACTCATGGCCGATGCTACCGATCAGGTTTTTCGTCAGCACCTGACTCAAGCCGATCCGAAAGTGTTGCCGGTCCGCCTCCTCGGCAAAGCTGTTGTCACCGGTACGGAAGACTTCATCCCACCCTTTTGAGTAACCCAGGCTCAACGTGGTCAGGTCACCAAAAAAATCCTGACTCATATCGAAATGCACCGAGTTGGCCTCAAAATCATTTTCTTCACTGTTGCCGTAGCTCAGTGAATAAATGGCTTTGCCCGCCAGGTAATCAATGCCGACACTTTTTTCGGTGCGTTCTTCTGAATAAGGGCTGGCGCTGGTCACCACATCAATGGAAGCCGCCGACACCTTGTCCACATAGTAATTGGCACGCACCGACACTTTATCCGCAAAGGACTTGCGCACCAGCACTGACGGCCCCTTGATCTCCATGCCGCCGCCATCGTATTGATGATGCAATATGTCCAGTCGATCCTCCGGCAATACCGCTGCCAGCGCACTGGCCGTCAGCAGCCAAAGCCCCCCGACTCGCAGCCCCCACATCAGTTGCATCCACAGCCTCCACCGGCACTGCCTTCTGCACCGCGCATGGCTTCACGGGCCTGATGCACATGGTGCATGTAGTTATCTGCCGCCGGGTTGGCCGCCGGGTTCATCACCGGATCGGCCAACCGGGCACGCTCGTAAGGCTTGAGCCAGGGCTGCACGGATGAACAGCCGCTGCTCAGGGCGGCTGCAATCAACAGGGAAATCAGCGCTGTCTGTGGCAGGATTCGCTGTCGCATTATTCGAGCACCAGTTCCTTCACCTCGGTCCGGTAGTGATCCATATAGCCGTCCTTGTAGCCACGGTGGTGATAGCGCACCTTGCCATTGCGATCGATCAGCACCGTGGTCGGCATGGCATCCACCTGGTAGGTCTCACTGGTATCGTTGGCCGGGTCGAACAGCACCGGGAAGCTCACGGGAATTTTATCCAGCAGCAGGTTGGCCTGATCCCGGTTTTCATCCAGGTTCACACCAAGAATGGTAAAGCCATAGTCCCGGTATTCCTGATAGAGCTCATCCAGCAAGGGCATTTCCGTACGGCACGGGCCGCACCAGGACGCCCAGAAGTTCAGCAGCACCACCGTGCCGCGCAGCTCACTGAGCTTGATGTTCTCGCCGCTGCTGGATTTCAGGGTAAAGTCCGGCGCCTGGCCGGTTACATCCGCGCTCGCCCCCAGGCTCCACACGCACAGCGCGCCACACAGCACCCCCGACAGCCATTTTTTCATTGTGCTTCCCCTCACTGTATTTACCTGCTTTTGTTATTCCGCTTCCGCTTTCTCTGGCGGCACCGTAGAGCGATCAACGATGATCAGAAAAACACACCAATACCTGCCGTTAATTCCAGGTTATGAGTGGTTTTGTCTTCACCCAGCACGTCCAGATTGAAGATGTGATCTTTCATGTCCACCCGCAACGCCATCCAGTCATTAATCAGCAAACGGTAGCCCACACCCAGACTCAGCGTGAACTGGTCATCGCCGGCGAAGTCCGTCATGCCGGCTCCGCCCATTAAATACAATGCATTGTTGTAGGCACGGTTTTCCGACAGGAACGCCTCGCCCGGCAGCAGGTTGTAGCCCACGCCCACTTGGTAGTAGGTATATTCACGCTCATCATCAGTGAGCAGCTGAACCCCCGCATTCAGGGTTTCAAAACTGGTTTCCCCGGCCTTGGAGCGGCCCAGGCTGCCTTCCAGAAATACATCCTCAGAGAGGTGGTAATCCAGCCGCACGCCCAGCACCGGGTCACTGCCGAAATCCTCAATGGAGAGGATGCCGGTATAGAGGCCAATCTCGAAATTTTCCGCATCGATATCCGCCTCTTTGATATGGCGGCGCTCGATACGCGGATCGAGCACGGATTCCGCATCCGCATCCCGAACGGTGGCCTTGTTGTCACCCTCTTGTTCCGCCGCCAAGCTTTGCAGTGGCAGCAGCAGGGATGCCGTTAAAACAATACTGAGAAACCGAGTTTCCATTCTTCCAAATTCCGGTTGTCGTCTTCCTGGGTAAACAGCACATAGCTACGGTATTCGCCGCGCAGAACAAAGCCCCGCGACAGATAGGCTTTCAGGCCAGCACCGGCGAAGGCAAAGTTTTCGTCACGGTTTTCCGGCGTTACCACCGTGGCCCGGGGCTCGATTTTGGCGCGCCCGGTACCCAGCATGACATAGGGAGAGACCCGCCAGCGCGGGAACATCTCGTGCTGCAAGTTAATGTCGATCAATTTGTTGTTGGCAAAGGGGCCGCTCGCCTGGGTAAACATGGCTTCCGCAGACAGGTTTTCCGTCATCCGGTAGCCCAGTGCAAACGCCAGTGAGGTAACTTCATCCAGCTCGCCCATCAGCACCGACGCCTGCCAGTGCCCGCCCTGGAATGCTTCCTGCCCCAGGTTTTTCATCTCCGGGGTTTGCTCGCTGCCATCCAGGGTGGCCAGCAACGCGTCGCGGGGCACCCAGCCCACCCGACCACGCACGGTGCTGACCTTGATCCAGCCGGCGCGGCGATATTCCAGGGTCAGCGGCGCATCACGCTCCACCACATGAAACACGGGATAACCGCGACCCGGGCCGCTGTGGATTTCCACAAAAGGCTCCGCCACCTTGACGCGCAGCGGAGCGATATCCGATTTGGCATCAGGCTCAGCTTCGGGCTCAGCCCAGGCCGGCAGCACCGCCATCAGTGATAACAGAATTACAACAAGGCGCACCGGGTGCGTCTCCTTTCCAATACATGTCAGGGCGCGGGAAAGCCCGCTCAGTTTTCCGGCACCCGGAAGGGGTCGTTATACAGCTGCGCCCCCAGATCGATCCATTCGGCAAGCAGACGTTGCTCCGCCGCACTCAGCCAGCCTTCGTGCACACCGCCGGCAGCGAAGCGATCAAAGAAACCGCCGGAGTTACGTGCCTGCCCGACCCGCAGGGTGGCGGACACGTTCACGGTCTGCGTGACGGGAATCGGGTTGTCATTGTTATCCAGAATCAACTCGCCGTCTTCATCGGTTTGGTAAACCACACTGCCTTCACCATCGGTGACGATGACCAGGTTATCCACCAGCGCGCCGTCTTCCAGCACCAGCTCGTTATCATTGAACAACAATTCCCGGTAGCTGGTGGGCTGTTCCTGCTGATCCGGTGACGCCTCACCGGTGAGTTCCAGCTGGGCAGGCGGCACTTGCAGGGCATTCATGTCATCGCGACGGTTGTGGCACGACGAACAGGTGCCATCTTCCATACTGCCCCCCACATCAACCATCCGGGGCAGATCCCAGATCGGCTGAATATGGTCTTCATAGTGAATCACCGTCCGGCACTCCGGTTGCCACTGAATCTGGCAGGCCGCTGTGGCGGGTGCCGGGGTCTCCAGATCATCATAGCTGAGTAATAACTCATCGGCCGGATCCGGGGCCGGATCGCTCCAGGCGTCAAAGGCCTGCATGTTGATGGCCGGCCATTCACTGTCCGGCAGGAAACGGGCCAGGGCCTGGGCCATGGTTTCCCCGGCATCGGCAAACGGCACCACATCGGCACGGCTGTTGGGGAACGGTTGGCCAGTGACCGGGGCGCCGTCATTGATCGATGGCGCCATGCCATCGGTGCGCCCATGGGGCTGTGGATTGTTGGTTCGGTGGCAACCCTGACATTGCAGTGTTTCCCCGGGGCGCAGGTTCAACCAGGCGCCATGGCGGCTGAACACGGCCTTGCCGTCGGCATCTACCAGCTGCAGGCCCAGCGGCGCATCTGCCGGCACCCGGGCTCGCACGGAACCATCCGGCTCCACCGGCACATAACCGACGATTTCACGCATGCCGAAGTTGGCTGACCGACCAAACTGGGCGCCGCTGATATCGCGTACGTCTTCGTTGGGGATCAGCACGCCTTTGGTGATGCGCAGGAAGCGCACCCGTCGCTGGTCCGGCGTGACCTGGGCCGGATCACTGAAATCGGCAATCGAGTTGATGCCCGGCAGCCCCGGGTTCATGAAATCGGAAAAACCGCCGTCCAGGTCGTACACGCTGCGGATATCGATACGTGCCATATTGGCATCGGCCAACGCATCGTCCCGATCCGACTCCGGCACCACAGTGGCCATGCGACTGGCCGTGGCCACAGCAAGCTCAGTCACCCATAGCCCCTGCTGAGGCTGCACCACCGGCAACTGCGTTCCTTCTGATGGATTCAGAATCCACAGCCCGAAAGCCGGCTCGGCTTCCGGCAATCCCTGCTGCAAGTATTCGTCGGTGCAGGGGCGCAATACCGCCCCGTCCTGCAGCCGACACGGCGACCAGGCCATCAGGTAACGCCCGCTGCCATCATTCAGGCTGACCAGGTCCGCCATGCGTCCGGTCACAGAAATGGCGCCGGTGAGAGTGCTCGCCGGGCCGGGCAGCGACTGTTCCGCCTGCCCCGCCACCCTGCCAAACAAGGGGCCTTCTCGGTTAACGAAGTTGTCGATATCGATAGCCACCGGCTCCATTTGCCCGGCGGCGGTTTCACGTAAGCGGATGGCCGTCAG